>JBCBHI010000217.1:0-7294 GCA_038525885.1 Bacteroidota bacterium | reverse complement strand
TATGATTGGCGAAGCTTACTGAGACTATTTCGATCTATTTGTTCATCAATTCTCAAAGAAAGACTTCTAAAGATTCTACAAATCGCCCATTCTATGCTGATATCGATATCGGTACCCTAGGTTAAAGCGATCGGTTGACCGGATATTGGGAATAGTAGAGTGAGTGTCTGACGTAGTGTTTTTCCCGTGCTGACGAAACTATGCAGGGTGTCTTAATTTTTGAAAATTTTTCAATTACTCCACATTTGATAAGAGTGAGAATTAGATTCTTTCAGCGATGCTGTGGCTCTTTTGAGTATTTCGTAAGGTGAAGAAGCGGCAACTTCCGATCCCTAGGCTGGCTGAAGGACAGTTGGAATTGATAAACTAAGTTACTATGCAGTCATGGGATTATCGGGCCGGTATGCGGCTTGGGCTCACCCTCCTATTGGGAGTGGTGTTGCTTTCTGCTACCTGGGCCCAAACAAGAACGATCACCGGTACGGTGATGGAAGAAGACACGGAGGAGCCGATACCGGGCGTAAATGTTCGGGTAAAAGAGACTGGCTCCGGAGCAGTTACCGATATTGACGGTAAGTTCACCGTAAGCGCCGAATCCGGCCATACCCTGGTATTCTCCTTTATCGGGTTTGTATCGCAAGAAGTTCTGCTAGGGGCAGAAACCACCATTAACATTAGCCTGGTTACGGATGTACAATCCCTCCAAGAGGTGATTGTAGTGGGCTATGGGCAAACACAGAACAAGACCACCGTTTCTACCGCCATTCATGCCTTGGACAGCAAGGTGATTGAGGACCGCCCCATTGCCCGTCCTGAGCAGGCCATACAAGGATCCGTACCTGCCGTGGTGGTGGTGAAAGAGTCAGGTTCTCCGGGTGCTCCTCTCACTGTGCGTATGCGTGGGGTGGGTACCGCTGGTGATGCTACTCCCCTCATTTTGCTCAATGGGGTGCAGGTGCCGGATATGAATTTCATTAACCCCAACGACATCGGTAACATCACCATCCTGAAGGATGCAGCATCCTCGGCCATCTATGGTGCCAGAGGGGGTAACGGGGTTATTCTGATTGAGACCAAAAAGGGACAGAGTTCAGCACCCAGAGTTACTTTCAGTGGGTATTATGGTATACAGTCGCTAGCCAGTGAGGGGGATTATCTGACTACCGCGGAGTATGCCGAGTACTACAACAACAGCATTGATTACCTGATCCGTGAGGGCCTGCCTACTACGGGTGGGCGGGGTAAGTTTACCGACCAGGAAATTGCCGCCCTGCCCAACGAGTCCTGGATCAGGGCCATATCGCAGGATGCGGCCATTAGTGATATGCATATTGGGGTGCAAGGTGGGGACGATCGCACCCAATACTACGTAAGTGGAGGATTGTTTAGCCAAGAGGGGATCATCGGGAAAACCAGCTTTGACCGCCGTTCCTTCAGTGTATCCGTTAATTCTAAGCTCAAGGAGAACCTAACCCTGAGTGTGTTGGGCTCATTTGCCCAAAACGAGCGGACGTTTATTGCGGAGAACAGTGAGAATTCGCGGTTGCTTTCTTCCGTAGCTTCACTGCCCCCCGTTTTTCCCGTGTACGATGAAAATGGTGACCCGTTCAACAACGGCCTGCGTACCGGGGTGAGCTACAACGGTATTGAGCTCAATCCTCAGGCAGAATTTGGCAATCCGGTGCTGGGACTTACCTATGCGGATAATCTCGATGTCACCAACATCCTTTTTGGTAATGCTCTGATGAGCTGGGAGTTTGTAGAGGGCTTGAAGCTGAATGGGGCTGTCGGCGCGCTCACCCGGGGCCAGCATGTCAAAAATTTTGGGGCCCGGTTCGATATCCCCGACCAAGTATTCACCAATCCTAACAACTCCCTGACTGAGACATTTGCCGGCCAGCTTTTCACGCAGGGAGAAGTCTATCTCACCTATGAAATGAATCGGGCAGGGGGGCATAGCCTTAGTGCCGTAGCCGGTACCAGTATCTTGGCCAATACCTTGAATACCTCGGGTCGTTTCGGGCTTAACTTCTTCCCCAATTCCATAGAGGAAGTGAATTTCTCTAACATCATTAGTAACGATGACAAAATAGTAGCGCCAGACTACGCGGAGGTGAATACTACTCTGAGCTATTATGCGAGGGCCAACTATAATTTTCAAGAGAAGTACCTCTTCTCAGCTACCTTACGGGCTGACGCCTCTTCTAAGTTTGGCCCGGACAACCGTTGGGGTATCTTCCCTTCTGTCTCCGCCGGCTGGGTATTGTCCTCAGAAAACTTCATGGCCAACCAAGCCTTGTTTAGCCTACTAAAACTACGTGGAAGCTGGGGGGTAAATGGCAACGACCGCATTGGGCCGTACCAATATGCTGACCGCTATTTGCGGGATGGTGCTGGCAACCTGTTTCAGTTAGACTTTAACCCTGGGGTAAAGTGGGAAGAAATCAGCCAGGCCAACGTGGGAATAGACGCCAACTTGTTTAGCGACCAGATCGGCATCACCCTGGACTTCTACACCAAGACCACCCGGGATATGCTACTCAACTTCCCCAATCCTAGCTTTCTGGGGCTGCCACCGCCAGTGCGCAACGCCGCCTCGGTACAGAACATGGGTATCGAGGCCTTGGTGCTCTACCGAGGGCGTGTGGGTATGGACTTTAAGTATACCATAGGCGCCAATGCGGGCTTTGCCAGAAACCAAATTACTGACTTGGGCGGAGGGCTGCCTATTCAAGGAGCCGGCACCCGGGTATTCGACGGAGCTCCCAATCTTAGCTTGAGCGATGTAGGGTCGCCCATTGCTAGCTTCTACGGGTTTGTGTTCGATGGCCTGGACGAGCAGGGCAACCCCGTATACCGGGATTTGGATGGAGATGGCGAAGTAACACCGGAAAACGACCGGACCATCATCGGCAATCCTTATCCCACTCTCATCTACAGGTTGGACATTCGCGCGGAATACAAAGGGTTTGATCTTACCGTATTTGCCTCCGGCTCTGAGGGCAATGACGTGGTAAATGCCTCCATGGGGTACGGTTTCCAGTTTAGCAACCGGACCACCCGGGTACTAGATGCTTGGTCGATTGAAAACCCAAATAGCAACGTGATGCGGCCTTCCGCCTTGGAGGTGACCAACCACGAGTTTTCGGACTATTACATAGAGGACGGTAGTTACTTGCGGTTGCGCAACGTCACCCTGGGCTATTCGCTTCCAGCGAGCCTACTGGAACGTGCCAAGATCGCTAACCTGCGGGTGTACGTGAGTGGCAATAACCTGGTCACCTTCACCCAGTACTCTGGCTATGATCCGGAAATTGGTGCCAACAACAGCCCGCTTGATGTAGGGGTAGACCGAGGATTCTATCCGCTGGCCCGTTCTTTCACCGGTGGTGTCACCGTGTCTTTCTAAACCCTCAAATACGAACCAAGATGAAGAATACGAAATACCTATTCGCCCTATTGGCCGTATTGAGCACGGCCTGTATTGATGACTTCCTAATTCAGGAACCGATCACCGAGCCTGCTACCGAGCTGGTGTTTGCCAATCAGGAAGTGATTGAGTTGCTGCTGCCAGGCGCTTACCAGCCCATGCGCTGGGAGTACAATCCTCAGTTTGGAGATAGCTACTGCATGCCTTACCACTATACAGATATCCGTTCGGACGATGTGGTGATTGAGAATACATTCTTTCAGCCTCATGGACACGGTTTTGAAAACTATGTGGACCTGTCTAGCAACAACATCATCGTGGCTATGACCTGGCTTAAATTTTTCACCGGTATCGCCCGGTCCAACCAGATCATCCGGGGGCTTGCCAATGTAGATTCCACGGTACTGGATGCTACCACTAAGAACCTGTTCTTGGGCGAAGCCAAATTCCTGCGGGCCTTCTACTACTTTGAAGCCGTTAAGAACTTCGGAGATGTCCCCCTCTTTGGTGATGAAGTAATTGACATTGGGGTAGCGGAAAACATCATGCGCCGCCCTGTAGCGGATGTGTATGCGCAGATAGAGGCGGACCTGATAGAAGCTGCAGGAGTGTTGCCCCTTACCCGGCCCAAGGAGAATGAAGACCCCACCTTGTCCTATAGGGCTACCCAGGGCGCGGCCATGGGGATTCTGGCCAAGGTGTACCTCTACCAAGAAAAATGGCAAGAGGCGGCAGACCAGGCCCAGGCAGTCATCGACTTGGGTATTTACAGCCTTGAGGACAACTACGCGGATAACTGGCTGCTAAGTAATGAACATGGGGTTGAGTCCATATTCGAGGTAGCGTACTTCAATGACGCCTCTGGGGGCAGCTGGGGTCCTGGGGCCCAAGGGAGCCTCACGGCGCAGTTCTTTTCACCCAACCTCATTGCGCCGGTTACCGGCTGGAACTACAACCTCGTTACGCCCGAGCTTCGGGATCTGTTTGCTGCCGAGGGAGACGTAGTTCGCCGGGAAGCCACCATCATTGAAGACGGTTCTAGCTTTGATTCGCAAGTGCTGACCGATGCGGGTTTGAATCCCCTTCCCGATGGCTTTATTGACGACAATCTGAATCAAAGCAATCAGTACGGCCAGGATTTCACCTTCTCGCGCAAGTATTTTCTTACCCCTGAGGAAGTAACCGATCAGACGGCTGGTTTTGTGTTGAGCTCTCTCAACCAAAAAGTACTTCGCTTTTCGGATGTACTGTTGATCCTCGCGGAAGCGGTAGCCAATGGGGCTGCTGGCAGTGGACAAACAGCCTTTGACGAAGTACGCGAACGGGTAGGTTTGCCTACCAAGGCCCTAACCCTGGAAAACATTAAGCTGGAGCGGCGTTTGGAGTTGGCTACCGAATGGAATCGCTTTCATGATCTGGTACGGTGGGGCGATGCTGCGGCTGAACTGGAAGGCTTTACGACCAATCGTGATGAACTGCTACCTATTCCCTTCAATGAGATAATCCTTGCTGGGAAGGATGATAGCGGCAATGACATCCTTACCCAAAATCCTGGTTACTGATGGAGAGCATGGACTATGAAGCATGGGCTGAGATTTTCTGGGAGCAAGGCTACCTGGTGATGGAGAACTTTTTTGGCGATGCTTTGATGGATCGGTTCAATGAGTTGATCCTCAACCATTTTGGCCTGGAGCCAGGGTGGGAGCATACCCCTGAGTTTTTGGACAGATCGGCTACGGAAGTGGTTCCTTGGTTTCCCTTGCGGGAAGGGGTGAATGAATTTGAGCTCCTGGGCCAGGAAGACCGCTTTGTGAACCTTTCTGAGGCCATTTTGGGAGCAGGCTGGAACAGCCTCTACTGCATGAGTATGTTCAGCAAGCAGGGGACTAAGGGCCAGGCCTGGCACCAGGACTGCCCCCCGGAAGATCCCTCCCGGTTCAACATGAATCGGTTGGTGTATACCCATGACATTACCCCGGAAATAGGAGGTGCTACGCTGGTAGTGCCTGGCTCGCATAAGCAAGGGCCGGTACCGGTAGGTATTCCCGATGAGGCTATTGAGGGGCAGGTAACCATGTACCCCAAGAAAGGTACGGTGGTCTTTTTACACGGGCATGCCTGGCACCGGGTTTTGCCCGTGCAGGGGGCCTACCGGGTATCTACCAACTTCAGAGCCATGCCTAAAGATACGCCCGAGGATATCACCGATATCGCGGTGTACCGCAACATGAGGTACAGGTTCTCAACTAAGGAGGTGATAGAAGAGCGCGGGTAAGTGCTCTGCTTTCTGAAGCAAGTGAGCCTATAGAATTAAACACAGAAATATGAAGAAAGTACGTTGGGGAATCATAAGCACAGGCACCATTGCCCACCAGTTTGCCCAGGATATCCGCTTTACCAAATCCGCCCAACTCGTGGCGGTGGCCTCCCGGTCGCAAAACACCGCCGATGCCTTTGCCAAGCAATACCAGATTCCTACGGCCCACGCCAGCTATGAAGCGTTGTATGCGAACCCGGATGTAGATGCGGTGTACATTGCCACACCGCACAATTTTCACCGCCAGAATTCCCTGGACGCTTTGGCCCATGGTAAAGCGGTGCTTTGCGAAAAACCTTTCACCATTTCTACTGCCGAACTAGACGAAGTGGTGGCTTCAGCAAAGCAGAAAAACCTCTACCTGATGGAGGGAATGTGGACCTACTTTTTGCCTGCAATTCAGCAGGCCAAACGCTGGGTGACCGAAGGGAAAATTGGGCGCATTTTGCATCTCAAAAGCGAATTTGGGTATCCCGTTCCCTTTGATCCCAACAACCGAATGTACAACCCCGACTTGTCAGGCGGGGCCCTCTTTGACATGGGGATTTACAACGTGGCCATGGCCTGGTATTTCCTGGAGCAAGAGCCGGAGCGGATTGCAGTGCAGCACCATGCCTCACCCACCGGCGTAGAAGATGACGTATTCACCACGGCCTGGTATGCCCAGGACCAGTATGCCCATTTGCATACGGCCTTCCGGGCCAAGCTTCAAAACCATACGTTCGTCTATGGGGAAAACGGCTACGTTCAGCTGCCGGATTTCTGGCGAGCCAGCGAGGCCAAACTATATGAAGGAGAAACCTGCGTAGCCCACTATCAAGATCCTAGGCAGGGCAAAGGATTTGAGTATCAAATAGAAGCCGTATGCCAGGATATACTAGCTGGCCGAAAAGAATCCACCGTGGTTCCGCATGCCACCAGCCGCTATTTCCAGCAGCAGATGGAGGAAATCCGGCGTGGGTTTTAGTAAAAATATGGGGACTTTACCGTTTTTCGGTAAAAATCTCATATTTCTCCTAGTGAGGAGGGTTGAGTTATTTCAACCATTGGGAATTAGCAGGTATCCCCATCACATGATACAGGATAAATAATGGGTGAAATTCGATGCAGTGAGTCGTTTGTTTTCAGACTCGTTTTGGAAATGAAGAATTTGATCTGGTATAGATTGTAGGATGTAAATCTGGATTTATTCCTTGGATGAGAGTAATCCGACAAGTGCAACAGCAGCTGTACCTCCTAATGCCCAAGCCCACGCATTTGATGTTTTCTTTTGTTTTTTGATTCGGCTCGCCTCTTGGTTAATGGTATTGATGGCTTGTTCTGGGAATCTTCGGTCAAATGATATATAGGGATCACCAAAATTAGGGTTGACCTTTACGGTGTTTTCTATTAGAAGTATGGAAGGAACACCTGAGTTTTTGGCACCTTGCCACTCGCTTATTACTCTTTCTCTATCAGTTTCACTCCCCATTGCGGTAATAACTCCAATAAATAGCTGGGAACTCCGAATGGTTCTGAGAGTAATTGGATGAAGTGTTGGTTGAAAG
>JBCBHI010000216.1:0-7378 GCA_038525885.1 Bacteroidota bacterium | reverse complement strand
CCTGCCCCGTAGAATCGGCATCATTAGTAGATGACATAGTGCCGCCGTTCTTCATATTTTCGTGCTCCTCATTGAGGCCTTCAATCACGGAATCCGTGATATTCATTCCTTCTTTAGCATACCAAATTCCGCTGCCTCTTTGATAAGTAAGAATGAGGTCAAGGTTTTTCTCCTCCCCATATTTGGTCAGAAAGGCTTCAATCTTGTCATACACCTCATTCATGGCTTCCCCTTCCATCTGCGCCAGTTCTACCTGAATATTCTGCTGATATTGTTGCAGATTTTGCTGCTTCTGAGCCAAGGATTCCTGAGCGGCAAGCACCTGATTTTGGGTCATGGTTCGGTTTTGGGCCGCCTGTTCCAAATTGGCGTATTCCTGCTGGAAACCACGCACCCGATTGTCCAATTCACGCTGAAGTTTCTCGCCGTGGGCGGTAAGTTTTTCGATCTGTTCCGTCCAAAAGGTGTAGTTAGCCGAAACTGAATCTAGTACGATATAGGCAATAGAAGAAGCTACAGTAGAAGGTCCTGCAGGGGTAGTGCCGGCACTCTCACTAGTAGCTGCAGTATTACCTGGCTCGGAACACTGAACCATCAAAAAAGACGCTCCAGTTATAAGACCTATTGCGAGCAGCGATGCATGCTTTTTCATAAATTCTGATACGATTTGGGAATAAGGCCACAAATATAGCAGAACTTAGATGAGGTAAAACCCAACAGCATTCTGGTTTAAAAAATTAGTCCTCTTCCTGCTCGGGTACAAATTTGTAGGGGAAAACGATAGGGTCTGTGGGTGGGATGATGGTCTCCTCCTCAGAGGCAACTTCTTCCTGTTTCTCTAGCTCAGGGGGATTGGGAATAGTCCAAATAGGCTCTTTACGAAAAAACACTGCCAGGACTCCACCTGAAACTGCACCCAAGGCATGCGACTCCCAAGAAATGCCCGCCTCACCGGGCAATACCCCGTAAAACATTCCTCCATACAAAAAGAGTACTACCAAAGAAGTAGTCATGACGCGAAGGTTGCGCCGTAGGAAACCGCCTACAATAAGAAATGCAGCCAGGCCATACACTAATCCACTTGCCCCGATGTGGTAAGATTCACCTCGGGCATCTATCCAAACCCAAAACCCTGTAGCCAAATAGATCCACAAAGTGACCTCTGGGGCAATACGGGTATAAAAGTAAAAGAGGCCAATACCCAGTACAGCTAAAGGAATAGAGTTGGATATGAGATGATAGAAGTCACCATGGATCAGAGGAGAAAAGAGAATGCCCTTAATCCCTTCCCAAGTTCTTGGCAGGATACCGTATTGGGCAAAAGAAGCGTCCATGCCCACTTCCACCAATTTGACAATCCACAGTAACAGTAGGAAACTGAGTACCGCCACCAAGCTGCGCCGGAAGACCAATGCCTCAAAATTTTGAGGTAAAACAGTCCTGCTATTGTCCTTTGGATTGCTCATATTTTACGCGATAAATGATGGCCTGCCCCATGATGGAGATCCCAGCGTTGATGAGGACCAAACCTCCAGTACCCCACCAAAACCAAGACCAAAAAGCTCCTTCGTCTCCTTTGATGAGCAAAGCCTCACCGAAAACGCAAAGCCCCGCTCCTATCAGGATCAACCCCAACGGAGCAGTATAAAAGGATTTCCAGAAATAAGATCGGTCATTCATGGTGCAACACAACTTTTATGATTGACTTAGAAGTAAATTTCCTGAGCAAGGCGAAAAGTATTGGCATGCGCTTCTACAATGTGGCTAAGACGCTCGCTGTAGCCTCCGCCCATAATTGCCACCAAGGGTACACAATGCTGCTGAGCCCACTGTAATACCATCCTATCCCGCTCCCTACATCCTTCCCGGGATAATCCCAACCGACCTAGTTTGTCGGTACCCAGCACATCCACTCCACTCTGAAAATAGATAAAATCGGGCTGGTAGCTGTCCACAATCTGATGGAAGTTCTCATGAAGTTGCTCCAAATAAGGCCCATCCTCAATACCATCTGGTAAGGGGATATCCAGGTCTGACTGTTCCTTTTGCAAAGGATAGTTTTTACCCCCATGCATGGAAAAGGTAAAGACCTGTGGCTCGTTTTGGAAAATTTGAGCGGTACCGTTACCTTGGTGCACGTCCAAATCCACCACCAGTACCTTTTCTGCCAATTGACGATCCAGCAGGTATCGGGCTCCGATAGCAATATCATTGAGCAAGCAGAATCCTTCTCCCCTATCCGTAAACGCGTGGTGAGTTCCTCCAGCTATGTTCATGGCCACACCATGCTGCAAGGCAAATAGCGAACACAGCACGGTACCGTTGGCAATAGTAATCTCTCTATCTACCAACTGTTGAGACCATGGAAAACCCGTTTTTCTTTCTTCAGCACGAGTCAATTGCCCGCCTTGCAATTTCCGCCAGTAGGCCTCATCATGCACGGCCAGTAGCGTTGATTCATCTAGGGGTTCGGGGTCAAAGAAGTTCTCTTGGCTCAGAGTGCCTTCATACAACAATTGCTCTGGCAACAACTTGTACTTTGCCATGGGAAACCGATGGTTTTCTGGCAATGGGTGGGCGTAATTTTCCGACCAGGCTACTTTCAACATAGGGCACAAAAAAAGGCACCAAGGTAACACCTCGTGCCCATAATAGTTCCGTTTCTTTTCCTTACTCTTCTTCTTCCTCTAAGGCAAAGCTGTAGAAGGTATCGTCCAGCGTAAGGGTATCTTCTTTGTATTCTTTAATGAACTTCTCGATTACTCGTTCATCTACACTCGGTACATTGAGACCCGCATTCAAACCAATGCCCTCATCCAGATTAGTATCCAATTCAATATGCTCCTGTACCTTCACCAGGTCTTCCTCCTCTATCTCCCACATTGCCTCGGTCATAAAAAGCCCGATCTCTTCCTCCAATCCGTCCAACGAACGGAGGTCCCCATTTTCGTCCTCTTCGTACTTTATTTTCTTGAATTCCGGAAAACGTTGTGCCGCTCGGTGTTCGGCCAGTTCGTATACCTCGCTTTCAAAGTGCATGCGCAGGGTATAAAGGGCGGCGTCATATATCACTTCGCGACCTTCATAGAGGCCCACAAAAAGGAAGTTGACGAATTCATCCGAATTGTCTTCACTTTCTACCACCAGATAGCCCGCCGAGCCTATTCTTTCCTTTAACTCTGAAATCCGATCGGGGTCATACCCTCGGTTGGTATGTGTATTCATGTGATTATTTTCTTCATGGCAGCTCTTTTGCTACCCTTATTTCTTACCTGAAAAGTATCTTTCCCTGCGAATAAACATCAATTGATTTATTCAAGGTAAACTAATTGTAAAAAGATGTCAAAGGTTTTAAGAAATCTGCTTAGGAATGGAGAGGGAGAACAAAACGACTTCAAGTTAACCATCTCAAATTCAGAGAAAATCGCTAAAACCTTAACCTCATTTGCCAATCACCTGGGGGGTACCCTTACCGTGGGTGTACGTGACGACCGGACTGTGATAGGATGCGATCCGGAAGAGGAAAAATACATGCTAGAACAAGCCGGGGAGGTATACTGTGATCCCCGTGTACCATTGGGCTTTCAAACCATTTATTTACCTGGCGAGCAAGAGGAAAGCGAGGAGCTATCCGTGTTGATTGCCAACGTACCGATGAGTGATCAACGCCCCCACTACGTAGTTGAAAAGGGAGGCAACCGGGTATTGTACATTAGGCAGGCAGACCAAAGTATACCGGCCAGCCAAGCAATTACCCAGCAGTTAGAAAAGGGAACGTATCAGCCTCAACCTCATAAGTCTGCAAAAACGGTAAAGGATCCGAATGCCAAACGGGTGCTGGCTTATCTGCAGCAGACCTCAAAAATCACGGTAAAACAGGCTGCGAAAAAGCTAAATATGTCCGAACGACGGGCTCAAAGGCTCTTGCAAGAATTAAGCGAAAGGGGCATTCTTCGTGCACATGATCATGAAAGGGAGGTTTACTTCACCAGATAGCTGCGGTCTCGGAATTCTTTGAATTCAAAAGCAGTAAGGAAGGCCACCGAAAGCTGGGCTACATGATGTACCCCTTCGAAATTATCAAAGTAGCCGATACCACCAAATCCAAAGTCACCACCTTCTGGCCCACCCAGATTGCTGTGTCCCATTTGGTAGCGCAAATCTACTTGGATCCGCTTGTCATATAGAATGTCAAACTGGGCTCCGATACCAGCCTCAATGCCCACCTGTACTCGGTTGCCATCTCTAACCCACAAATTCTCATCAATGGTTTGCCGGTCCTCGTCAAAAACAATGGTATACCTATACCCATTATCAAACCCGGCTTCAATGGTAAATTCTGTTTCCAGGCGACCTCTTCCTCCTGCCCATAGACCTATGACAGGTCCTACATTTACGTAATAGTGCCTGGGCAAGCTGCCAAAAGAGTATCGTAAAAGCGGAGAGATATCAATAAAACTATAGGTAGCGCGATGTCTGAATACGATGTCTGTGGGCAACACCGCACTATAAGTTCTTGATTTCTCAGAGTACACCATATCCACCGCCAGAGACCAGCCATCTACGATGTCAAAGTTGGAAACCCAACCGGCATTCCATCCCATCCAAATGCCTTCGTTATAGAGTTCTTGGGCGTCGGGTTTCTCAAAGAAAAACCTACTTCCCTGAAATCCTGCTTTTGGCCCTACCCAAATCTGTGCATGGGAAACCGATGTGGCCATGCATAACACCACCACTAATGCGAAGCCATTCCTCCAAACCGACTTATTTTTCATACTTGAAAACCTTGGATTTCAATCCCTACCTAATAGTGAATACGAATAAAGCAGGCTGGTAACCGATTATCAAACGAACTTTTGAACAAATCCTTACATAACTATAAGTATGAACTCATTTTTTTGCAAATTTCGTTGTAGAATTTACCTGTAAAAGGCATCATTACGGTAAAACTAGGTGAGTAGGTGTTTAGAATAGTACAATTTTCGAACTAACGAAATTCTGATTTTTTTCGTTAGTATAGGTTGTAGTGTAGCACTCCAATAGTATATAAAGGAGTAATTGAATTCAGGTTGAAGCAACATAGGCGTACATGGGTAGGGAGTGTACTTAGGTTCAGCATGTACACTCTGGCATGGATGGGTGTCGTCACTCAAGTCCATGCACAAGAAAACTCCCTGTTTACGCATGCCTACATCAATCCTTACTTTTATAATCCAGCCTTTGCCGGTAGTCAGGGTGGCGCCACTCTGTATGGTGTCTATCGCCAACAGTTTGTAGGCATACAAGGAGCTCCTCAAACTGCCGCTGTTACCTACCACCAACCCATAGGAGATAACATAGGTGTGGGGGCTTACGCTCTCAATGACTCACGCGGAATTCTAAATACTGCCTCTTTCCTAGGCACCTTTGTATATCAAGTTGCCCTCAATCGGGACCAGTCTTTACGCATGGGCATTAGTACGGGAGTGGGGAGTAATAGCATTGACCTCACTGGCACTAACCCCGATGACCCGGCTATCGTCAACGCCTTGGGAAGTTCCTTTTATCTGGAAGGACAGGCTGGAATCGTATGGAGTGGCTATAATGCCACGGTTGGAGCAGCTATTCCTAGCCTATTTGGGACCAATTTTGCTAGCGAACAAACATTTATTATGCCCGCTTTGGCTGCATTTGGTAAGTACATTTTTTCTGGCAGCTATCGGTTCAACTTTGGAAAAGAAGGGCTAAATAAATACAAGTACACCCTTGAGCCTACAGTCCTTTATCGACTATTGGAAAATCAGCCGGATCAGTTTGAAGTAGCCACTCTTTTCTGGTTCAACGATATAGGCTGGCTTGGGGCAAACTATCGCCACAATGGTGGCGGACTCCATGGCACCATTGGTATGGACTTCCGAGGGGCCTTAAAAGTAGGGTATACCTTCGAGTTTGGACTCAACGACCAGGTAACTAACAACCTACTGACTCACGAAGTTGTACTGGGGTATAATTTCAGTAGGCAGCTGAAAAAACAAACCTCTTCGGTAATTGCCAACCGCAGAGAGCAGTTAGAGGCCAGAAGACAAGCAGCCTTAGCGGCAGCGGCCCCCGAGCCTGAGCCGGAACCAGAGCCCGTTGCTACCACAGCAAGGCCTACCCAAACTACTGCAGCGCCCGCCCGTGAGCCGGCTCCAGAACCGGAACCCGAACCTGAGCCTGAACCAACACCTGAGCCTGTAAGAGCACAGGAGCCTCCTAGGGAAGTGGAACCAGAACCCACCCCAGAGCCGGAGCCGGAGCCAGAACCCGTAAGTCCTGCCAGAACTCCTACCCCTGAACCTCAACCTGTGGAGGAGCCAGCGGCAGATCCTACTCCGGAAGAAGCCACTCCTACTCCCCCTTCAAACACGTCACCTCCTGCACGTGAACCGGAGCCCGAGCCAGAGTTTACTCCTATCACGAATACAGAATCGGAGCCTAGCCCAGAACCCGTAGTCGCAGAACCTCCTCGGCAGGAAGTAAGAACAACTCCTGAGCCAGAGCAAAACACTAATCCTGTAGTGCGGAACACTCCTCGGCCTCAACCAACGAGCAATCAGCCAAGTACCTCCACCCCGGTAACGGCTGCGCCACCACAGAGAACCATACCACCACCTGCACGTGCCCCACGGTACCAAGCACCTGTCATTGAGTCGGAACCAGCGATAGCTGCAGAACCTCCTCCCCAAGAGCCACAACATGCTCCTCGTTACCAGGCTCCTGCCCTGGAAACTGCCATTGTACCCACCACAACTCAAAGTCAAACCCCTACCAGTTCGTCGGCTGAACCGGTGGTCATAGGCTTAGACGAGGAAGGACTCCCCATCTTTGGGCTTCCAGGCGATCCGCTACCGCCCGGAGCTACTCCCTTCGAGGATAATAGCAGCGCGGCAGCCGCTGAACCCACCGTTATCGGACTTGATGAAGAGGGGCTTCCCATCTTTGGGCAACCCGGAGATCCACTTCCTCCTGGAGCAACACCGTTTGAGGACAATAGCAGCGCCGCGTCTGCTGAACCCACCGTCATCGGACTCGATGAAGAGGGTCTTCCCATCTTTGGGCAACCTGGTGATCCGCTACCGCCCGGGGCTTCTCCCTTCGAGGATAATAGCAGCGCTGCGTCCGCTGAACCCACCGTCATTGGGCTTGATGAAGAAGGTCTCCCCATTTTTGGGCAACCTGGAGATCCGCTACCTCCCGGAGCGACTCCTTTTGAGGACAATAGCAGCACGGCGTCCGCTGAACCCACCGTCATCGGACTCGATGAAGAGGGGCTCCCCATTTTCGGGCAACCCGGCGATCCACTCCCTCCTGGAGCAACTCCACTTGAGGATAATAACAGCCCTGCAACTCCTGAACC
>JBCBHI010000215.1:0-7394 GCA_038525885.1 Bacteroidota bacterium | reverse complement strand
CTCTGTGGGACTGATTTCGAATCCTATGCGGATTTCCAACAGCAGGCCGAAATCTATCGGTACCACAGAGAGCCATAGAAAGGTTTCTGATGGCCAGAAAAGGATTGGCCAAGGCCAGCCCCCGAGTGAGCTGGTTCTGCTTGCGGAACTGTTGCACGAGCTGCTGCTGGTGTTTCTCATAGATCACCGCGCTTATTCTCTCACCCTGCGCCATGATGAATCCGCCGTAGTTGAAGGGCAGCTCAGCCACGGTGGCTACCCCATGCACTGCCAACACAGAATCGCGCATGAAGTTGAAATAGGGGTCGTTAGGATCATGGCTGTCTCCGTACTGGATTACTTCCTCCTCAATGGCCGCCTTAAACTCCAGTTTGGAAGGAGTACCGTGCAGGTAAGCACCCACCGCCTGGGCCGTACGGGGCACCAAAACGGTCATCAACAACCAAAGACCCAACAGCTTAACCAAGGCGCTCTTGGAGGACCCACTGCTGGCTGATACCAGAATGGTAACCAGGCAAACTACCGCCAGATAGATCAGGTACACTCCAGCAATGCCCGCAAAGCGAAGCAAATCATCCGCCGAGGTATGTTCCTCTACCAGTAGGAATACTAGGGTGGTGAGCAAAAAGGGCAGCAAAAAGAAGAAACCAATGGCGAAGAGTCCCAAGGTTTTACCCACCAGGATCTCTCGCCAAGTCGCCCCTTGCGTGAGCAGTATTTTCAGTGTACCGTTTTCCCGGTCCTGTACCAGCGCCGCATACCCTACAAAGAAAAGCACCAGGGGTAGCAATGTTTGCAGGATCATAGCCAGGCTCAGTTCCCCAAAACGGAGTAATCCGGTAGAAAACCCGGCCTCGGAAAAGTTGGCGGTGTTTTGCCGGTGCGCTTCCAGAAACACCGCGTTGCCGGTATAGCTTTCGATCCCGAAATCGAAAATGCTGAGCGGGTGCTTCTGCCGAAAGGCAAAGGTGCCGAAGTGGGCCATCCGGTGGGGGTGCTTGTCCGGGTTGGCCTCCCAGCTTTCCCGGGCCATCTCCTGGTGTTCGGTACGGTAGTGGTTTTGCTCATGATATCGCAAACCACCATAGCCAGCGAAAAGCAGAAGTACCGCCATGACCCCTAGCAGAGGATACAGGGCCTTGGATTGGAAGGTGCCCGACCAAAATTGCCTGGCAATCAGAAGCAATACTTCAGTGCGCATAGTTTAGAAATTGTAAGTGACGGTGAGCCATTCGGAGTGTAAGTGGCCAATGAACAGGGTGATTAGATGGACTTCAGATAAAGCTCCTGAAGCTCGGGGGCACTGATATTGGTAGTCTCATGCTCATGAATAAGCTGCCCCTCCTTCATGATGCCGATGCGCGAGCCTACGTTCACGGCATTGAATATGTCGTGGGTGGCCATGAAAATAGATTTGCCCTCGGCTACCAGAGCCTTGCACAGCGTAGTGAATTCGTCCGTGGCCTTGGGGTCCAGCCCAGAGGTGGGTTCATCCATAAATATCAGCTGAGCCTGCTTGGACAGCGCAATAGCAATCCCCACCTTTTGGCGCATGCCTTTGCTGTAGGCCGAAAGCTTCTTGCCATGATCCTTTTCTGCTAACCCCACCTTGCTTAGCAAGCCAACCAACTCCGTCTTGGATAGCTTAAACCCTGCCAAACGACTGAAAAAACGTAGATTTTCTAGCCCCGTCAGGTTTCCGTACAATTGCACCACTTCTGGGATATAGGCAATCAGGCGATTGGTATCCTTGCTAGTACCTACCTCTTCTCCTCCTATCAGAGCCTTGCCTGAAGAGGGTTGTATGAGTCCTAAAAAAAGATTGATCGTGGTAGTTTTTCCTGCTCCATTCTGCCCTAGCAGGCAATACACTTCCCCTTGGCCAACTTTAAGATTTAGTTCACGGAGTGCGGTATGCTTGCCGTAGGTCTTGGACAACTGAATGGCCTCTAACATGACGTGCTGTGGGATTTCTTAAAAAAATGCAACAATGTTGCAAACCTATCGCATAGCCAAACCGAATGCAACACCGTTGCAAAAAGAAAACGTCGGGAAGCACTCCCCCTTGCCACCCTTGCAGGGTCCACTTAGGATTACCCGATCCTATGGCCATAGCAAGCCTCAAAAGGTTAACCAACTACTTTGGAGACCCTGCCAGGGTTTTCTCTCCCTACTAGGTGAGCTTAACAAAGCCCGGGCAGTGCACAGCTTTATCGCTCACACAAGAACTCTAAACCTCGGATGTTCAGGTTAAGTATGGCTTAGCGTGTAAGGATGATATTGATCTAATGGCAGTCATTCAGCCCAATTGCTGTGTTGAAGATGAGAGATGTGCTGGAAATGTTTAGTATTTCGGGTTACCAATTCAAGATTATGCTGAAGAGCACAAGCAGCAATCATTACATCATTATGACCAATCGTGATGCCTCTTTTTCTAAGATCAGCGAAGTTTCGAGCAGCAATTTCAACGGTTTCTTGCTCAATTGACAGAACCCTATTTGCCGCAACAAAGGCCTTAAAAGAATTCAGATTACGCTTATTATCTCTCCAATAAAGGCCATTCAACACCTCATAAACGGTAATGACACTCAAATAAATATATCCGTGATGCAACAAGTGCGTTTCAATATTTTTAACTACGCCCATGTTTTTCCTGAAGAATAAAGAAACCGTATCGGTATCCAATACAACAGGAATCACGAAAAATCGGATGACGGATTGAAAAGAGATTCTCCGGCAGATTTCGCTCGATTAAGGAAGGTCTCATACTCCTCATCTTCCCAATCACTCCAGTCCCCAGCAAGAGTCATCACTGCTTTTGCAGTACCTTCTTTACTATCAGGACTATCGGAAAGAGTTTCAAGATACTGATGTACTTCTCTCAACCGATCTTCCGGTAGTTTGCTAAGGAGGTATAAAATGTTTTGAAAGGTCTCTGCCGCCATTTCACCAATTTAGAAATATTTAGCTTGATATTTCATTTTGCCTTGCTCTACTCCCCCCGAATCTCAGCGGCGGCCGCCTCCAATGCTTCTTTCTGAGCTTGCTCAATGCCATTAAGGCCGCTGTCCAAAAGGTTGGTAGTCTCGTAAGGGTCAGCAGACAGATCATATAACTCTTCCGTACCCTCCGACCCTACAATCAACTTGTGCGAGGTATTCCGAATTGCATATTGGGTACTGCCATCATCTGCCCTTAATTCGGAGTAGATGTAATCCCTCACATTCTCGTCGGCCCCTTGCAAAACCGACAGGAAACTGCGGCTATCGTGCACGCTGGATACTGAAGCCCCTGCCATGGAGGCCATGGTAGCGAACAGGTCTACCCCATTAAATAACGCATTGTCCATACCCATAGGAGTTACATTAGGCCCGGCCACAAACAAAGGGGTATTGATGCCGCCTTGATACACAGAGCCTTTCGCCATGCCTCGGCCGTAGGGGTTTTGCGCAACCCTGCCTGGGGTCCCATTATCACCCAAAAAGATGACGTAGGTATTGGCCAGCTGCTCCGGCCCGATCGCGTCCAGCAGCTCTCCTACTTGGAAGTCCATAGCCTCGATGGCTGCCATGTAGTAGGGCTCCGAGTTGGCACTAATGGAGGCTTCGTCACCCGGCAAATCACCTTGTAAATGCATCCCTGCCGGGGGCAAATGGAAGGGCGTGTGCGGGGCGGTATAGGCAAGCCACAGAAACCACGGGGTGGTTTGCTCCTCCACCCAGTCAATCGCCAGATCGGTGAACTTTTTCGTGATGTATTCCGTCTCCGTGGTCGTTACTCCGTCCTCAGTAAAGTCCCATTCCTGATAACTGTTCGCTGTACCTCGTATGTGCCCTGCATAATAGTCGATGCCCAAAGTTTCGGGGTTAAAGCTGGTATTGGAACCTGCCAAATGCCATTTACCGACTACCGCCGTAGCATACTCCCCACCAGTTTCCTGGCTAATGTAGGCCTGTAGGGTTTGGTGCTCTGCCCCCAGCTCATCCCCTGCAGCCAATACATCCGTAGTATGGCCATACTTACCCGTGATGATGCTGGCCCGGGTTGGCGAGCAAGTAGGGTTTACCCACATGTTAGTAAAGGCCAGGCCAGCATCCCGAATGGAATCCAGGTGAGGCGTGGTAGGCTTGGTAGACCCCTCCGGGTAGCCATTGGTAGCATCCAGCCCCATATCATCCGCGATGATAAACAGGATGTTGGGGCTGCCGTGGATCACCACCTCTCCCCCATCATCTATCACCTCCTCTTCCTCCATTTCCTCCTCTACCGGGGGCACTTCTTCCTGACAGGCCACCAATAAGCCTACTAAGCTGGTTGCAGCTATAAACTTCCAAAGGGATGACTTCATACCGGGGCTTCTATTAATTGTTAAACGATTCGTCTGGCGTGCCTGCCATGCAACGGGGCACTTGCGGAAAGGTCTCCGTAATCACATAAAAGTATTCGAAGGATTCTTCTCCCTGGGTCGTGGTAAGAGTAATGCTGCGGGCAATGCCGTTGCAAGCATCCAGATCCCCGAGTCCGGCTACGTATTCGTAGTCGTTGGTGTATTTACCGTTGTAAGATCCGCACGGGGCCGATACCCCATCGCCAGGCCGCAAGCCTTCCTTTACCTGATAACTAGGGCGGGGTTTAAAGAGATTGCCCGAGGCATCCGGTGCATAGAGGTACAAAATGGGGAACCCATCGGAAGCCCAACCCATTTGCAAGGGGGCCGTAGGCACGGTAGAACCGTCGCTCACTCCCGGTAGCAGGGTCTCGGCATACTCCAACATGTTGCCGTGGTAGTGGTACCCTTGCGGGCCTATGTGTGCGGCAGCGCAGTCCAGATCTACCTGACCCTGCCGACTGCCCATATTGTTGGTAGGTTCAAATACCCATCCCCAATTGTACTCACCCGTTTCGGTATTGGTGAAGATGAAAGGTTGGGCAGGCGTTGGCGCCAGAATAACGCCGTTGAGGGAGACCCCGAAGTAGCGGTCAGGGCGGCCTTCTTCCGTGGTGACCTTGGTAATTTCGCCCGCTATAGAGGGGGAAACAGGCATGCGAAAGCTATTCTGTACCTCCGTCAATTCGGTACGGTTATTCTGGTACATGTGATTGGGGATGGAATTGGCGGAGATCATCCGCATACCATTATTCACCGTTTCGGAATACTCGTTATCGAATTCCGGTGTTTGCGTACAAGTAGACAGGTCAAAACTGAGGCTGTTATCGTTTGGGCAGTTTCCGTCATCTATGCCTCCGTCTTCCTCGTCATCGTCCAGGATTGTCAGCGTTACCGATGAGGTAGCCCCCAAGGTGAGCCCTGCTACCTGTTCTGCATCCAAGGTCACGATAATGGATTCATCGTCCTCCACTACCTCATCCTGCACCAGGGAAAGCACCAGATCAGCCGTGGCCAAGCCTGAGTTCACCTGTACAACAGAATTGGCTACGGTATAATCCTCATCCAAAACGGCCGTACCGCCCAGGCTGAAGGCAACGGACAGAGGATCGTCCGAGGTGTTGACTCCATCGAGGGTAAAAGTGATGCGTAGGGAGGCGTTCGCTTCCTGAATTTCCGTATTGAGCGCTACCAGGGAGACTTGTCCGGTAAATTCTGGTTGTGGATTGCAGGCCGTCAATAATCCGAATAAAGTGACTCCTAGTAGGGAGCCGAAAATGGTTTTTTGGTTCATCAAAGCAATCAGAAAATGGTTCTTCTGATTGTATGGACGGCTGGTCCACCGGAAGGTTTAAACCCCTAATAAAAAGTAGACCAACGCAGCAAAACAGCGGACGAACACATCAAAACCAGTATTCGGAGAACGTTCAACTTTTTAAAAAATGAATATACATTGGCGCATACTGGAGTCGGCTATTTCTTTAGAAGGTTTAGGCAAAAAATGTGTCAAAAATCAAGTCTAGCTTAAACCAAGAAAATCATCGACTCCCTCTCCTCTTGCTCAGTTAGCTTATGGGTGGTAGAGTTTTTTGTAGGGCGTAATTTCTTATCACGAATTGTTCTTCAAATCCTAACCGTATATATAGACCTTTCCCCATATCCGAAGCCTGTAGTGTCAATAGATCTATATGGTGTTCCATGGCTGAATTAATGATTTTGCCCATAATCTCATGTGCAATTCCTTGTTTACGATACTGTGGTATCACCCCCATGGCATGAATACCCAGTGTTCCATTGGTTTCAAAGGTGAGCACCGTACCCACCAGGTCATTCTCTTTGTAAACACCAACATAGTTGATGTTCTTGTGAGTTCTTAAAAGGGTGTTTGGACTGATTTCATATCCAAAGCTCTGGCGAAATGCTTCTGACCAGAGGTCTGCCTCAACGGCATTGGAAACTTGTTTTAGGTCAAGTATATCACTAGTTTCTATTATTTCTTTGGGTTCTAATGACATTCCGATTTGTTGGAATAGCAATTGAAAATTGAGCGTATCGAGCATAGCATCAATCTTCAAATTGCCCAAATCCCAAACAGGGACAATGAGTTTTTCTGATATCGTTTCTAATTGATGTTTAGCCTGATGAATTAATACGTTATTAGCCTCCTGTCTGAACCAAAGCCGGTTGGGCCATTGCGAGTTTTTGACAATCGAATATTCAATATTTGGGAGTGAGAAATATGAATTATATGCTTCCCCAACCGTTTGCCAAAGCGATGTGAGATTGTAGAGGTTCCGTTCTATGGTTGAATTCATGGTTACTTCAAATTGATCAATAGAATGCCAACTATCATGGAAACTACTCCTGCCATACGCTTTATGGACACCGGTTCCATTGGGAGTCCCAACCAGCCATAATGTCCTGCTATTACTGCAAAAACTAGTTGCCCACAAAGCCCCATGGATATCATGGCAGAAACACCCAGTTTGGGAATGGTGTAGTAATAAAGGCTAATGCCAATTACACTAAAAAAGCCCCCCGTAAACCACATATAAAGGGGAACTTCCTTTAATTTATCACTTGATGGAAGGTTCCTATTAACCAGAAAAACGGCTATTACCGCAAACACGGTGCTACAAGAAAAGGCAATGACCGATGCCAGAAGAGGGTTTTTAACCAGAACGCCAAGTTTCGAATTCAGTCCGCCCTGTATGGCCAGAGACACCCCACCCACAAATGCCAGGGTTAATAATGCTATTTTGTTCATGCAACAAAGTTCTGTTGCCCCCTTTTAAATAGCATTTACATAGGTTGATTCTAGTTACTTTTAAGAGATTTTCTGACCCTGCTCAACTGAGTTGGGGTAATCCCCAAGTGGGCCGCAATGTGGTGCTGAGCTATTCTCTCTTCAATTTCTAAAACAAAACCCAGGAATTGAAGAGAGAATAGCTCAGCACCACATTGGATGCAGCAAAGCTTCCCTCAAGAAATAGATTTTTGTTGTAAG
>JBCBHI010000214.1:0-7397 GCA_038525885.1 Bacteroidota bacterium | reverse complement strand
TATCTCTCAGGCTTATTTAAAAAACGAAGACTTAGACTCAGCGTATTCCTTTGCCCAACAAGGGATAGGGCTAGCCCATTCTTTAGACAACAAGGCTCCCCTAAGAGACTTAGAACACACTTCGGCTTTGATTTTCAATGCCATGGGAGATTATAGAAAGGCATACTATCATGAGTCTCGGTACGCCCACCTGAACGACAGCCTGCTCATGGCAGAAAAGGAGATTGAAATAGAAGCCTTGGAAAACCGTTTCTTCTCCTCTCAAAAGCAAAACGAGCTCGACCTACTCAATGAACGCCAAGCCTTGCAGGATGCCAAGTTGCGAAAAGCCAGGCTCATTAATTATGGTATGGTGGGTTTGGCGATTTTTGTCTTAATAGTGGCGGGCTTATTATACATGAACAACCGACTAAAGCGTAGAGCCAACCTAATACTGCTAGCTCAGAAGAATGAAGTAAGAAGGCAACGCGACGAGTTGGAGCAATCCAACCACCATCTCAACAAGATCAATCATGAGATGGATTCCTTTATGTACCGCGTTTCCCATGACCTACGCTCTCCCCTTACCTCTGTCATGGGACTTATATCTCTGGCAAGCCAAGAGAACGATACCACACGGCGAGACCATTACTTGCAGCTCATGCAAAAGAGCTTGAACAAGCTAGATGGGTTCATTCAGGATATTATAGATGTGACCAGAAATAATCGGCAAGATGTCAAATACGTCGAGATCAATGTAAAGACCCTGGTAAAGGAATATTTCGACCAGTACAAATATCACGATGGTCGTACCGATATTGTCTGTGAATACGAAAACAAGGGACAAGCCTACCTTATTAATGATGAATATCGACTGGGCGTTATTCTCAGTAACCTAATTAACAATGCCATTCGGTTTAGTACCCAATACCGGGAGGACACAGTAGTAAAAGTGAGCAGCCACATTGATGCCGAGCGTGCCACCATTCAGGTGCGAGACAACGGACCGGGCATCTCCAAAGAACACCAGGAGAAGATCTTCGATATGTTTTTCCGCAGCGACAACCTCTCCGGCGGCTCAGGACTAGGCCTGTATATTGTAAGAGAAACCGTAGAAAAACTGGGCGGCAACATCCGGGTGGCTTCTGAGGTCCGGCACGGTTCTACCTTCATCATCGAATTGCCCAACCAAAAAATGGGTACCGAAGATCAGTCTCCCTCCATCAACCTAGAGCAAGTTCTCAACGCCTAGGCTACCGTCCTCAACCATTATTTTGCACGATCAGTACAGACCCGGGAGGTTTTATGCCCGTAAATGGGAATTTTTTAGAATTTTTGATCATTAATCTTCCAAAAACCAACAGTATACTCCTATGCGACGTGCAACCCCTGTAGTATTGGTCATAGTGCTAGTGGCCGTAGTGGCGGTCATCTTTCTGTCTTCCCGGATATTCTATACTATCCAGCCTGGTCATGCAGGTATCCTATTCCGCAGGTACTCTACCGGCCTTGACTACGACAAGGTATACAATGATGGTTTCCATATCATAGCCCCTTGGAACGACGTGATTATCTATGAGATTCGGGAACAAGCCACCGAAGAAGGAGTAGACATCATTGATAAGAATGGCCTTTCCATCTCCGTCGACCTTACCGTGCGTTTCAAGCCTATGAATGAGCGCCTGGCGTACTTGCACAACCGGTTTGGTCCACAATACCCCAATACTTTGGTAAAACCAGAAATACGCGCCACCGTGCGCCAGGTAATGGGTCAGTATTCGGCAGATGAGATATACTCTACCAAGCGCTCTGAGGTAGAATCTAACATTAAAGAAAAGCTTATACAGACCCTGGGATCCTCAGAAAACAACGTAGAGGTAAACACTTCACTTATACGATCGATTAGACTACCACAACAGATTATAGAAGCGATCGAAAGCAAGCAGCGCCAGGAGCAAGAACTGCTAGCCTATCAGTTTCGTCTGGAGACCGAAGTGAAGGAAGCTGAGCGGAAACGTGTACTGGCAGAAGGAGAAGCGGCTGCCAACCGAATTGTAGAGCAGTCACTAACTGACAGACTGCTCCGCATGCGAGGCATAGAAGCTACCAGCGATCTGGCAAAATCGGAAAATGCGAAGATTGTTGTGATAGGTTCTGGAGATGACGGACTTCCGATTATCTTAGGAAATAACTAGGCCGCAGGTACCAAAAACATGGTATTTAGGCCTTTCTGTTGTAATTTCGACCCGTCTCGAACACTACCTTAATTGTAACCATACACCATAAAATTACCAACGTAATGTCAAAAAATGCGACGCTGACCGTAGACGGAAAGTCTTATGAGCTACCCATCATTGAGGGTACTGAAAATGAGTTGGCTATTGACATCAGCAAGCTGCGCGGAGCTAGCGGCTTAATTACCATTGATCCTGGTTTCAAAAACACCGGTTCTACCCGTAGCGGCATTACGTTTTTGAATGGCGAAGAGGGAATACTGCGTTACCGTGGGTATTCAATTGAGGATTTGGCAGAGAAGTCCAGCTTCTTGGAAGTAGCGTATTTGCTCATCTACGGCGCACTACCTACCCAAGCGGAGTTCACTTCTTTCCAAGAACAAATCACTCATCATACGTTGGTGCATGAGGACATCAAAAAGATTTTGGATGGCTTCCCTTCCGAATCTCACCCTATGGGCGTGATGTCTTCTCTGGTTACAGCACAAACAGCTTTTTATCCTGAGTCCCTAGACCCTAACCGCTCTTGGGATGCAGTAAACCTTAGCATCATTCGTATTCTGGCAAAAATGCCAACATTCGCTGCTTGGGCTTATAAAAACGAGATCGGTCATCCGGTAAACTACCCTGACAACCGTCTCAACTACACCGAGAACTTCCTCAAAATGATGTTTGCTCTGCCTGCGGCTGAGTACGAGGTAGATCCTGTAGTTGCCGATGCATTGGACAAACTATTGATCCTGCACGCTGACCACGAGCAAAACTGTTCTACGGCCACCGTACGGGTAGTGGGTTCTTCGCAAGCTTCACTTTATGCTTCTTTGTCGGCGGGTATCAATGCACTTTGGGGACCTCTACATGGTGGAGCCAACCAAGCTGTAATTGAAATGCTGGAGATGATCAAAGCAGACGGCGGTAGTATCGAAAAATACATTGCCAAGGCTAAGGACAAGGATGATCCTTTCCGTTTGATGGGCTTTGGGCACCGAGTGTACAAAAACTTCGATCCACGGGCACGTATCATTAAGAAAGCGGCTGACGATGTACTTGGTAAATTAGGGGTTGATGATCCTGTATTGGAGATCGCCAAGAAAATCGAGGAAGTAGCTTTGGAAGACGAGTACTTCGTACAGCGTAGCCTCTACCCTAACGTAGACTTCTACTCGGGCATCATTTACCGCGCTATGGGCATTCCTACCGAAATGTTCACGGTAATGTTCGCCTTGGGCCGTCTACCCGGTTGGATTGCTCAGTGGAAAGAAATGCGTGAGAACGGAGAACCTATCGGCCGTCCTCGTCAGGTCTACACCGGTTCTACGCTCCGGGATTATGTGGACATTGCCAATCGGTAATCGCATTTAGCTAACATATTGGAGGCTGCCTCTTTTGGGGGCAGCCTTTTTTAATTCCCAATTTTCTGGCGGTACTTTATCTTAAAGGGGCTGGTTCACCGCAGAACCGGATGCCGAGGTGCCAAACCTTGTTCAGCCCTCGGCTTTGTTTATAGCTTGATTCACAAAGTGCATCCCTATGCAGCTTTTCTACATACCACAACTACCTGAGTCAGGAGTACTTGAAGCTGAAGAAGCCAACCATGCCATCCGGGTGTTGCGCAAACGGGTTGGAGATGAGCTATGGGCCACAGATGGCAAAGGGAATCGGTACCGCACCCGCCTTATAGAGCTGAAACCTAAACACGCCGAAATAGAAGTACTGGAAACCAGGGTGAGTAGTAAATCCCGTCCATGGTTACATTTGGTGATTTCCCCTACCAAAAATCTAGACCGTATGGAATGGATGGTAGAAAAGGCAGTGGAAATAGGAGTAGCGGAAATTCACTTTATTCTCACCGAACACTCGGAACGCAAAGTCCTGAAAATGGAAAGGTTGGAGCGGAAGGCCATCAGTGCCATGAAGCAAAGCCTAAAAGACTGGGCACCTACCCTCTTTCCGCTAACCCCATGGTCAGCTTGGTTGGAAAATCAAGCGGAGCAGGACAACCAGTTCATTGCTCACCTTGAAGGTGATAACACGCCCCACCTCTTTCAGAGCACCAAACCCAATACTCCGGCATGGGTGCTTATTGGGCCAGAGGGTGGTTTCAGCGAAGAGGAAATCCAGCAAGCCTTAGCCGCAGGTATTCAGCCCGCTTCATTAGGCTCTGAACGGCTACGCACCGAAACAGCAGGCCTTGCCGCAGCCCAGGTAATCGCCTTACAAAATGATTTAGCATGACCTACGAAAGGCCTCAGTCAGGAGAGTGAAACTTAGCGGGTCTTTTGGTGTCCGGTAAGAAAAGGATCACCCGTCATCATCGTCCTCGGATTCTGATTCAATGGGCCAGACGAAATCCAGGGACTGGTAGGTCTCCACGTACTCAGAAGAATCCTGCGTTAGGGTATCGGTCACCACCCAATACCGCCAGCTAAACTGCTTGGAGGACAAGTCAAAAATGCGCCGGAGGGAGCTACTGCTATCCGTTTCCACATAGAGGGTATCCAAAGTAATCTGATTCACCCCAACCACCTCTGGCACACGCCAAGTCCATACGGGCACTACGCCCACTTCCCCTATCAGTGTATCCACCAGGCTATCCGGCGCTTGCACATACCCCGAATCCGTCAGGATGGTATCAACGATCATCGTGTCTGGCTGAGTAAAGCAATACACGGAATCTTGGGACCAAAGCACCAGAGTATCCGAGTCCGCATCCACAAAAACTAGTACGTCGTCATTTTCACATCCATCCAGGGTTTGGTCGGTACCGTCTACCGAGCGGGATACCAGCACCCAACCCTGGCTAGAGCTGCGAGCAAGCAGTTGCCGGATGGTTGAGGGTTCAAACCCGCCAAAAGTTTCGTCTATTGGGTCGGCACACTGCCAGACCAAGGTTGAAAATATGCCAACTAGTAGGAAAATGGATAATGCGCGCATAAAAGTACTGCCACAAATGAAGGGCCAAAGGTAGCCGTAGGCAAGCAGGAAACCAATACTTAGGGGGTAGTGACCAGGTTTGGAGAAAGCTTATCTCCAGACAGGTTCCGTAGGGGGCGACGTACCCGGTCTAGCATCTCTACTATAGACTGTTTTAGCAGTTCAGGCCTTGTCCAAGTGAGATTATGTCCTTGCCCTGGCACCATGATCAAATCAACGAAAGAAGCATGGGTGAGATGATCTTTGGCGTAGGTAGCATTAGAAGGGAAAATAAGTCCATCCTCGGTACCATGTAGGATGGTTACTGCACTGCGGATGCGGTCCCATAGAGGTTCCATTTCCCGTAGTTCCTCTTCATGGGAAAGCTTTTCTGCATTGGCCACACGAAAAGTGGGCGGGATCATCCAGCTCAACGCCCAATGGCTGGTAGGATAGGTTATCCAGTAGGTGGTCTCCTCTCCCGGAGCCAAGGAGGAGGATTGGAACAAAATGCCATCCACCAGTTCTGGGTAATCCATAGCTAACCGGGCAGCTACCGTACCTCCGTATGACGAGCCATGCAAAACAATTTCTTGATGCTGATCACGCTTCTGTTCCAATACGGCAGCAATAAGGGCTGCTTGCCTCGCAACGGAGGTTTCCTGTTTTCCGAATCCAGAATAACCGTAGCCTGGGCGGTCTACAGCCATAAGTTTAGCTTTGGCAAGGAGGGTAGAATCTGTGAGATAGTTTCGCCAATAGGCTGAGGAACTAGGGGCACCATGAATAAACACCAAAAGAGGCAAGGTGTCATGCCCCACTTCTACATAGCGTATCCTTCTGGCCCCTTGACTGTGATATTCAATGGAGGAAAGCTCAGCCAAACCCGCTTCTTCAAAAAAATCCACATAGGACTGGTCAGAATACCGAAGCTGTAGAAAATCGTAGGCAAAGATCAGGAACCCAACGAATACCACTAACGCCCAAAACCGCTTTTTCCTTAACCAACGCTTTGCTATCACTTTCTATAGAATTAATACCCTCAGATAGATAAACAACTCTTTCATGGAAACGCAAGTTTCCAATTAGCATGTGAAATTTGTCGCCACTCGTCCCAAACACCATTTCATGGAGGCGAAGTAGGAAAACAAAAAGGCTCTCCGTGAAAAAAGAGAGCCTTGCCAGTTCCTTAGTAGTTAGCGTAGAACCTTCGGATATAGGTTACCGCTTGGTCATATATCGGTCGGGTGAACTCGATAAACATTTGCTGTGGAGAAGGCGGAAAAGCCTCATCCAACTCGCAAAGGTCTTTTTGATCATCATTAAGCGCACGCTCGTCGCCCTGATATCGACCCCACTGGGTAGTCCAGGCAAATTCTCCGGGCATTTTTTCTTGCATTAACACCCTACGGGAATTCCCATCATATACCCGCATATCTAATAAACCACGAGAAACTACCGTACGCGTAAAGACGGATAGCTTAGCTTCAACGGTACTGTACACAGGCACCGTTTCCCCATTTACCTTTACACTGCCAGTATTCACGCTGTCGCGGGATATAGTTTCGGTAGCTCGGTTAGTATGGGTTTCCCCCACCACAAAGTCATCAAATTGCATCACCAGAACCTGATCAGGGTTATCTAAGCGCAACCGGTCTGCTTCGTTTACTGAATAAAAACGCACAAACCGGTTTACCGCCGGGCCATCAATAGTCTGAAAGAGTTTATTGGCAAAGAACTCATTGCTTAGTTCATAGCGCCCCGGAACTGGGGCCACATCTACCACTACATGTAAAGTGGCAAAATCAAGGGCTTGCACCAGGCGCTGACGGGTGTCCTTGTAGTTAGGCTGAATCTGTTCGGCCCTTTCAAAATGCCAATATGCCTCCTTACTTCTTTCCCGGTCGTTTTCATCTAGGTTGGCCAAACCTGCTTGGTAACGGGCCTCAACGGCTTGACGTAGGGCACCGTCATACTGCCGGATGTAGTTGCGCGGATTAGAAACAATCCGTTGGCATGCAGGGCAACGCATAATAGCATCGTACAAAGAATTGAGACTGGCGTAGCTATTCATGATGGATTCATACCGAAAAGGATCAGCAGAATCTTCTGCCGACTGTATCTGATCGGTATAATATTTCACGGCTAGCCCGTAACCGTCTCTCAGCGTGGCAGTCGCTTTTTTGCTGTCAGGGTTCTGACGAAGACGATCAATTGCCTGGGTTACGGCTTCGTAATAGTTACCTTGTTCTAAGGCCTGCTTTCCTGTAG
>JBCBHI010000213.1:0-7416 GCA_038525885.1 Bacteroidota bacterium | reverse complement strand
CCCTACCGCGGCAGCGAAGGCCATGGAAAAGATGAAAGAGAACAGAAAGAGCGAATTGTTGCTCAGTAATTTTCTAAAATGCCCGCCTCGTGCCCTAAAGAGAATATAAAGAGTGAGGGCGAATAGTAGGAAACTTTCCAAAGCCGATATGAGCATTACGGGGTTGGAAGCTTGCCATAGGAACGGCTGAAACAAGGTGACGAATATGGCCGGGAAAAACTTCCGAGCAATTCCTGCTGGGGAGTAATCAAAATCCCCCAGGGTATAGCCTGCTCCCCCTTCTACTTCACTTACATAATTGATCCAGCGTGCGGTCACTTCCGCAGCCCTAGACAGGGAATCTATACTGTACCGGGCATTATCCTGTCCTATTCTTTGAATGGCTATGTAGCTCACCCCGGCTATTACGCCTATGAAAATGGGGAGTAATAAAGCCCTAAGAACAGGCTGCCGGATTTTAGTGTATTGCTCAATACCCACCCACAGCATGGCTGCCGGGGCGAAACACAGGATGATGTATATCTTAATGGAATACAGCAGATAACTCCCCAACAGAATAATTAATACCGAGAGAATTATTCTCCTGCGTTCAAAGAAAATGGAAACCATGGCCCAGGTAAGCCACCCCAAGGCGCCTAGGGTAAGGGTATCCTTCATCATACCCGAACCCCAGAATACCACCGAAGGGATGAAGAAAATAGCCAGAGCCAGCGGTCTGTGGAGCTGGGGATAAAACTTAAGCAAGGCCTGATACATAGCCCAAGCCCCCGAAAAGCTAAAGGCCGCAAATAGTACGGCCATGGCCGAATAGGTATTGCCCGTAATCAGGCTAAACAGTGCGCCCACCCTAATGACAAAATAACTAGGTAGGTCACTAAAGAACCATATGCGGGAGGAGTAGGCCAGGGTATCGTGCTGATGGATCCCGTTCGCAAAAATTAATTGAATGGCCTTATAAGGCCGATCAAGGAAAGCTTCCCAGATAGGGGTAGTACCGTGGAAGTAGTAGTTTAAGGTATCGCCCCCACCATAATAGAATTGGTAAATAGCTCCCAGAGCGATGGCGCCAATGACCTTGGCGAGAAAGGCTGGGAAAAAGTAGATGCGAGTAGCGGGGGAAGAAACCAAAGGACGGATGGCGTAACCTATACCCACCAATACTAAAATAACAATGGGGGTTACAAACAGATCCTTCAGCGCCATGCCCGAAAATTAGCCCCTCCGCCGTTCTCGTAAAAGCTTTCGGGCTCTTTCGTGGGCGGGGTGCTTCCGTTTGGCGTAGCGTTTTATCTTGCGGTACAGCCTAGTGGCCTCCTGCGTGTTCCCTTCCTTGTCAGCAATCTTGGCCAGGTTCAATAAAGAATACAAGTAGTAGCCAGACTCCGTAGCTTCTATCTCTTCGCCAAAAGCAACGGCTCGTCTGTAATAGAACTTGGCCTCTTCGTATTCCTTGCCGGTTTCGAACATGGTGCCCAGCAGGTAACTGGCGTAGCGACCGCTGGTGGCTTCATAGCCCACATACCCGCTGTCTATTCTGTTTAGGATGCCCATACAGGCTTGTTTGGCCTGCTCATAGCGCCCGTGCCGATGTAGCAGCAGCGCGTAGAAACGATGGAAATAGGGATTGTTCGGGTACGTCTCATGCAGATAGCTGGCAATTTGCATGGCTTCACGCGGCCGTTTTTGCTCAAACCCCAAAATGGACAGTAAGAAATACTGGGCCTCGGTACGAGTATAGAAGGCAAAACGAGATACCTCCAAAAGTTGGTCTACCCCCAACTGCTTGTCTCCGTCAGGAAACATATTGATGACGGGCTTCAGCGCAGGAATGGTCTCACTCACGTATACCGAGTAGTAATTGTACAGTCCGTCGCCAAATAAGAATTCCGGCCCATAGTCTTTGTATTTCCTTCCTTCATCCAGGTAGTTGACAGCGTTCTTGCCAGCTATGGTGGCCATGGCGTAGTTTTTACGCTCCGAATACAGTCTGCCTTTGAAACCCCAGGCTGCCGCCAGGAAGAAGTTGGCCTCCGGATGATTAGGATCAATATCTTCCAGCTCCTCTGCCCGGTCTATGGTCAGATTCATGTACTGCAAGAATATCTTATCGTATGTCTTATCTTGGGTATTGGGTACGATGAGCCACCAGTAGCTGAGGCCCATCAGAAAGGGATACAAGGGATGATTGGGGGCGTAGGAACGTAACCAAACGAATTTTTGCCGGGCCGCCTCCATGTTGAAGTTGTACATGTCATTGATGGCCTGGGCTATATCCATCTGTAGCCCGGCATCCATCATGAGCAAGCGAATGGAATCTCCGTTCTCACCGTAGTCACGGGCTTGGGCCCGTAGCTCAGTAGAGGTAAGTAGCGTGCATCCTAAGACTGCAAAAACGAATGTCAATTTTGCGTTGCGCATATCGATTTAGTCAGCGACCTTTTAGAACTATTTGAACGTACCAGAAGGTCTTTCGTTTCTGGTTTTACTACATTATTCAAAAAGCATTCCGCTCTTGAAAGAAACTGAATTATCCTTTCTCTCATTCGATAAACGACTGTTTTTCTTCTTTATATGTGCCGCCAGCATATTATTGGTCTATTTCAAGGATACATTTATTGTTGCGGAAACTCCTCTTATGGAGGTGCTTGCCGATGACGGACAGTTTGGTACCATCCGTCTGCTCAACGGTCTGAGCTATCTGGCCTTGCCGTTGCTCTATTTTCTCAAGTTTACCGTAATCGCCTTAGGCCTGTTTATCGCCTCCTTCGGCATAGGCTACCGGCTTACCTTCAAAAGCCTGTGGCACTTGGCCATGATAGGCCAGGTTTCCTTCCTGTTTTTGGAGCTAGTAAGGGTGGTTTGGTTCATGGTGATTCCCGGCGATCCCAGTGTAGCTGACGTGAGAAATTTCTTTCCGCTGTCCATTTTACAAACTACCGACTACCTGGAGGTGATGGCTCACCGCAGATATGCCCTACGGATGCTCAACGTCTTTGAGTTGGTATATTGGGTATGGCTCGTGTATGGGGTGCATTACCTGGCCCGCAAGCGCCTGCTTATGACCTTCTGGATTGTCTTTTTAGGCTACATATTGCCCTATTTGATTGTGCTAGGGTTTACCTTCTTTGGGCAGTCCTCTTGAGGTGCGGCGGCATCGGTCACTACAGTACCGTACCTCCTCCCAATTTTTCTCCCATTTCTTTCGCCAGGCGAATGGTCGCGAACATACCGGGCACACCTTAGTAGGTAAGTCCCCTTTCTTAATCATCTTTCCCATACTTAGGGTTGTCGGTTGGGTACCGTATGTTTTTTAAGAATGCGACTTCGTTCCTTCCTTACCTCATGGTCCCCTCGTAGAGCGTACAGCTTGTCACGCGCTATTCGGTAGGTGTTTTCTACATCCACTACCGGGGCAGGGTAGTCTTTCCCAATCACACATCCGTAACCTTCCTGCTCCAGTTGAGTCATTTTCCAGGGCTCATGCAGTAAGGTTACCGGGACACTATTGAGCTCGGGCACCCATTGCCGGATGAAGGCCCCTTCGGGGTCATGATCCTTACTCTGCTTTACCGGATTATAAATCCGAATGGTGTTGATGCCAGTTACCCCTGCCTGCATTTGCACTTGGGGGAAATGGATCCCCGGTTCGAAGTCCAAAAACTGGCGGGCCAGGAAGGAAGCCCCTCGTTTCCAAGGTAGCCAAAGGTGCTGGCACAAGAAGGAAATTAGCATGGCCCGCATGCGGAAGTTGATATAGCCTGTAGCCACTACACAGCGAATGCAGGCGTCTACCAACGGATACCCGGTTTGGCCTTGCTCCCAGGCTTGGTATTTCTCCTCGTTCCAGGTAGGCCATAGATGATGGTAGCCCCGGTTGATGTTCTCGAACTCCATCCGTTCTTCCATCTCAAACTTCTGAATGAAGTGGCAATGCCACCTCAGTCGGGAGCCAAAGGCCTCTGCTGCCCTGCTCTTTATATTGGTGAGTACCAGAGACTGGTATACCTGACGTAGGCTTACATTCCCCCAGGCCAAATAGGGAGACATCCGACTGCACGAACGCCGACTAGCCAGGGGTTTGCTAATGAACTTCTGATATCCGCGTACCCGGTCACCCAGAAAAGTCTCTAGGTACCGATAGGCCAAGGATTCACCACCTATTTGCATGCCCGCCGGGCTTTCTTGAGTAACTGCAGTAGGTATAGGAGTTGGCGTGGGGGGTACTTGCTCTGCGGGTACCCAATGCAGCTTTGTGAGATCTACCCGGTCAATTGGGGTATGCATGAACTGGTGCCAGGCCTTTACCCAGCCCTTCCGGTCGGTTCTGCCTCGTGCCACCCCGTGCTGCTGAAATTCCTCCCAAACAATGCTGTGCTTGGTACACCACTTGCTCATTTCCTTGTCACGGTCATAGGTGACCTGCAAGCCCGTTTCCTGGAAGGATAGCAGATGCTTTATTTCAAATTCGCCGGAAAGTAGCTGGAAGTAGTCCCACACCTCTGAATGTATCAGGTGTACGCTGCCCTCCACCGGTGTCAGTTGAGTCTGTAGATCTTGAATGCTTTGGTACACAAACCTCCAATGGCGTACATCGCTCTCGAGGGCATCCATGAGAGAAGGCTCAAAAAAGCAAACGATGATAACCGGAAGGCCCAACTCCTGAGCCCGACATAACGGGGCATGATCCGCCGTTCGGATATCCCGTTTCATCCACACTACAGATATTTCCTGCTTTGCCATCTCCGCCTTAACAATCTGTAGCACGAAGGGTTACCCTCGCATGAAAGCATCTTTGAAATTTGGCCTGACAGAGGAGGACGTGGATAGAATCATTGAGATGGCATGGGAAGACCGAACCCCCTTCGATGCTATCCAAAGTCAGTTCGGCCTCAAAGAGCAGGATGTCATCACCCTGATGCGACAGGAGCTGAAAGCCTCAAGCTGGCGTAGGTGGAGACGGCGAGTTCAAAACCGGTCCACTAAGCATAGCAAAAAACGAGAACCTGGAACCACCCGATTCAAGGCTGACCGACAGCGACACATTAGCGATAACCGAATCAGTTAGTCCGAAATAGACACACCTATATATAAGGTGTCATAGCTCCGGCAGTTCTGGCAATAGCGTGTCCACCTGGGTAGAGTCGTTGGTCTCGTATACGCTGCAGTCCAACGTGACCGTCAATGGCCTGCGGGGCTTAGGGAAACTCCCTTTCTTATAAGGTACACTAGGGTCTCGGTATACCTGTAGCATAAACTTCTCCCAGATGGGCATGGCCATTACTGCCCCCTGTCCGTACCGGATGGTTCTAAACCGCAGGTTGTTCGCATCTCCACCTACCCATATTCCTCCCACCAGGTTGTGGGTGATCCCCATAAACCAGCCATCGGCATAGTTAGAAGTCGTACCGGTCTTTCCACCCATCTCATTGTCACGCAGCAGATCAGGGTGCAATCCGGTGGCTGTTCCTCCTGACTCTTCGGTGGCACCGCGTAGCATATACGTCATCAGGTAGGCCGCCTCTTCAGAAAGCACATCTTCTCGCCTGGGTACGCGTTCCATCAGTACCGTACCATTCTTATCCTCAATCTTCGTGATGTATATTGGTTCAGTGTAAGTTCCCTTATTTACGAAGGTGCTGTAAGCAGCTACCATTTCATAGATGGATACATCACTGGTGCCCAGGGCTAGCGAAGGCACTGCCAGCAGGTCACTTTTGATCCCGAGCCTCCGGGCCATACCAATCACATTGTCTGCCTGTAGCTCTTGCAGCATCATGACCGCGATGCGATTCACGGACCGGGCCATAGCCTGGCGGATGGTCATCCGCTGGTCATCATAAGTTTTCGTGGAGTTGTTGGGTGAATACACATCCCCATTGGGAAGCTTGATTTCCAGCCGTTGGTCTAGCAAAGGGTAGCAAGGCGAGTACCCCAGATCAATGGCCGTAGCATACAGAATAGGCTTGAAGGTAGAACCCGGTTGGTTCTTGCCCTGGCGTACATGGTCAAACTGAAAAGCCGAGTGGTTTACGCCGCCTACCCATGCCTTTATCTCGCCGCTCCTCGGGTCCATCACCATAAACCCCGCATGCAGAAATTTTTGATAATGCCTCAGGGAATCCATCGGGCTCATCTCTACCTCTTTGGGCATCATCCGTATGCCCTCCACCGGATCGTCTTCCCAAAAGTGGACTCGCATGGGCCTTGGCGTGTTCAGCACGATATTCACCGAATCAGATCCTTTGCCATATCTTTCTACCAGCTGCTTGTATCGGGAGGTGCGGCGCATTACCCGGTCCGCATACCCGTCCATAGTTTGGAAGCTGCCATCGGTCCAGGGTTCTCGGTCCTTCCAGTGCTCATCAAACAAATCCTGGATGTACTTCATGTGATCCTTGACGGCACGCTCGGCATATCGCTGCAGCGTGGGGTCAAGGGTTGTGTAGATGCGCAACCCCGAATTATAAAGATTGATGTTATTCTCCGCAGCCCACTGGCGAAGCTCTTTCCTTATTTCTGTGCGGAAGTAGGTGGCCGTTCCTTGGTTGTGGCTATCTGGCTCATAATTGATATCGAGCTCTTTGTTCGTATAGAAGTCCTTTTGCTCCTGGGAAATGAAACCATACTTCTCCATTTGGCTGATCACCCGATTCCTTCTTCCCAGTGCATTATCTGGTCGCCTAATGGGGTTGAACAGCGTCTGGTTATTGATTACCCCAACTAGCAAGGCGGCCTCGTGGATGTCTAGCTCATTGGGTTCCTTATTAAAATAGGTGTTGGACGCCACCTTTACCCCAAACACATTATTACTATAAGATAAGGTGTTGAGAAACATGTAAAGGATTTCCTCCTTGGTGTAAGAGCGCTCAAGCTTTATGGCTACCATCCATTCTTTTAGCTTGATAATGAAAGAACTCATGACGGGCACCTTATATAAGGAGCCCGAAAAGCGCTCGTCGTATCGCATTTCAAATAAGTTCCTGGCTAGCTGCTGAGAAACCGTACTAGCAAACCCAGCATCTCTTTGTAGCACTACGGAGAGAAACAATGAGCGCATCACGCCACGAAAATCAATCCCTGAGTGGTTGTAGTAGCGGATGTCTTCAGTGGCAATAAGGGCATTGACCAGATTGTCGCCCAAATCCTCATAGAAAACCGGGATCCGGTTCTCCTGAAAGAACTTACCCATGGGGGTAATTTGACTCAGAAATAGAGCAGCATACAATGACTAAAAAACATACCTGGCTGGGCTGGATTTTGCGGATCGTTTGGGTTGGGTTTCTTGTAGGTATCACTGTCCTTTTACTGTTCATCCTGGGCATTGATGGAAACTGGGGGGGGCTTTTTGGTGAGATGCCTGGCTTGAGAGAGCTAGAAAGACCAGAAGAGAGTGTAGCCTCGGAAGTTTACTATGCT
>JBCBHI010000212.1:0-7435 GCA_038525885.1 Bacteroidota bacterium | reverse complement strand
CTCCATCATTGCAATGATCACAGCCACCGCCACTAATGACCCCCACCACCGCACACAAATATGGGGTGCATTTACACGGGCAGGACGAACCGCTCTTTCATGAAACGGGCATCCGGTTCCCGTACCGGAGCCTCAAAAAACGCAAGGTTACCGAATCGGTCAGCTTCCAACAGGGACTGGCTCAGGTCCCCGATAATCCCCCCAAATTATGAACATCGATTGGTCACGGGTAGCGGCCCCACAAGCCGACGGATACGATACGGAGGTGGTGCTATACTGTCTACGAACCCGCCACGGGATTGCCTCTGCCCAAACGTCTCATACCCTAGAGGCCTCCAAAGCAGGTACCGCCTTCGAAGGGGCGGTGGACATTCGGTACGTGGATGCTTATCATCTGGAACGGTTCACGGATGCCCCAGCGGACCACACCAATTTGCTCGCTGCGGCCCGCATGGTGAAGGTCTGGGAGCCTGTTTATCGGCAGTTTCAGCGCATTGTTCATTCCATACACCCCTGGGAAGATAAAACCATCCCTGAGGATTCCTTGGGTTCCTGCAGCCATTCACTGGATTCCCATTTGGGCACCTTATATGCTACGGTTAATAGTGCCCACGGGCTCGCACAGGCCTTTGTGCATGAGATGGCGCACAACAAACTGCGGGCGTTGGGCATTATGCTGGAAAGCACCGATCATCTGATCACCAACCCACCTCACGCGGTGTACGAAAGTCCAATCCGAAAGGATCGCTTGCGGCCGATGACGGCGGTCTTCCACGCCCAGTATTCCTTTATGCATTGCACTGCCCTCGACATCGAAAATATGAAGGTGAGCGAAGGGCTGGAACACCAAAAGTGGCGGGTGCTCTTGCAAAACAACCTACCCCGGATGAAGGACGGAGACGCTACGCTCAAGCAGTACTTGCAAACTGACCACGACGGTGAGGCCTTTTTCAAGGGCTTCTTTGAATGGTCGGACGGCGTACTCGCCGAAGGGCAAAAGATGCTCACCCAAGCCCCAACCCTCGCATGAGTGCCGTGGAGTACCTTGCCGCCGTACGAGCTGCCCTCCCTACCCTGAGGATAATAGATACACCCGAAGATTTGGCTCCTTACCGGGTCAATACCCAAGGCAGTAGTCGTGAGCCTGCGGGTTGTATGCTACCAACGGATGAAGCCCAGATACCTGAGCTTTTGCGGCTGGCGCAACAGCATCGGACTCCCCTGTATCCCATCTCGCAAGGCAAAAACTGGGGATTGGGTGGAAGGTCCCCGGTGGTTGATGGGTGTATCTTGTTGGACCTTTCCCAACTGCGGAGCATCAGCGACTATGATCCTGAACTGGGTACCCTTCGGGTGCAAGCGGGTGTCACCTTCCAACAAGTGTATGACTTTCTCGCGGTCGAGAACGCTCCCTATATGATTCCGGTCATTGGGGGATCGCCTGAGGCCAGCATTTTGGGCAACTATGTAGAGCGCGGGCATGGGCTAGGCCCACAAGGGGATCGCATGGCCCACGTCAGTCATCTTAAAGGGGCTTGGGCCAACGGCATGCCGTTACAGCAAGGCTCGCAACTCTTGGCGGACCGCTACGGCACTGGGCCATGGCCCAATGGACTCCTCACACAAAGCAATTTGGGGGTACTTACTTCGGCTACGTTACACCTGCGGGAGCGTCCTGCTTTCTTCCAAGTGTTCCAGTTGGTGATTGATCCAAGCCTGGGCTGGGAGCTCATCGATCAGGTACGCGAATGGATGCAAGCCGGGTGGCTACAAGACAATACCTTCACCTTGTGGAATTATGCCAAAACCCGGTCGGTCGCCGGGCCGGAACTGGACAACTGGCTCCCGAACAAAACCTACTGGATGGCTAGTCTCTCGCATCATGCGCCCGCCGCTACGGTAGCCATGGCCGTTCGTGAGGTCATACTTCCCAAATTGCAGGCACTTTGTGTGAGCGTAGAAACGCAGGACACGGAAAGCCACCCCAACCTATGGCAAACCAAGTCCTTGGGCGTGCCCGATGTGGGTAATCTGCACAGCGTATACGCATACCACCATCTTCGGCCCGAAAATCCACAACCCGACCGTGACGGTTGCGGCGTACTCTGGCTATGTCCTGCGGCCCCCGCAACGGGCGAAGCCGCTAGCCAATTGCACCAATTGGTGGAGGATATCGCTCAATCTACGGACTACTCCGGGCAAGTACATGTAGGAGCTACCCTGTTAGATCCCATCTGCTTCCGCTACGCGCTATCCCTGGTCTACCCGCGCAGCGAAACCAACGATGCCTTGGCCCTGCAGCTACACGATCGTCTGTTGGATAGCCTCAAGACAGCGGGATTCCCGCCCTACCGCTTGGGTATCCAAAGCATGGAACATCATGTTGCCCAGCCCTGGGAAATCCTCCTGAAAGAAACCTTCGACCCGGCGGGTATCCTGGCCCCCGGTCGGTACTCAGGAGTGCTGGAGTACAAGCAGCAGATCGATTAGGCCTATAGCTTATCTCAATACAAGATGTTTCCACAGTAATCGTACCTCAGCCAGAGCAAAAAAATGAAACCTCTGTTTCTGAATGTTCTGGTCCCTGATCGGGCAAATGGATTAGCCTCATTGGGATTGCATCATGAAGCGATTATTCAGAATAATTGCCTATTGGGCTTCCTGTCGCAAAGCCCTAAGCAGCCCTATCGTGTCGTCTATAGTACAAGGATTGAATGCCAAGGCAAGGTGTATTAGTTTCGGAGTAAGGAATACATTTTAAACCCACTACCAATGATACGAAAGATACGATGGACGCTAGGCCTTTGCCTAGTGGGAGTCATAAGCTATGGGCAAGCGGTTTCAGTACGGGTATCGACCCACAAAGAAGACCAAATCGTTCAGGGTCCCTGCTACACCTTTGCCTTGATGGCGGCCTTGGAATCCAATGCGCTTGAAAATGAACCCCTTCTTGACGCGGGAAATATGAATTTTAATGAGTGGAGGTTCTATAGTGAATGTGTGGTGCCAAAAGACGAAGCCTGGGCTGGTAAACCGCAGATCGAGAATTCAATAAGTCATGCTCATCAGTATGGAGCAACTAATGGGAGCCATCCCATTCCTACTCAATTCGATTGTCCAACTCCAAACGATCCGAATGACCCGAACCCTCCAAGCCCTTTAAGGCCAGCTTGCTTTGCTATTTTCGACTGTGGAGAGAACACCACGTGGTGTCGCACGAGTAAAATGTACGCGCCCAGTGTAGGTGGCCTTGGAGGTAATGGTACAAACTGTGAAGATTTAGATGGCGATGCCTTTGGGTTTACCGCAGGTAGCCCGCATACCTTCCAGCTACAAGGCACTCCCGGTCAGCTCTTTGTAAAAAATATTAATGCCAACGCAACGTATATCAAGGCCCAGTTAGCGGCAGGTAAGGGCGTCATCGCTCTTTTCGATGATTACCGGAATACGGGAATCCAGCATGCTGTTTTCATTTACGGGCATACGGGCGACAAATTCTTTTATAAAGACAGCTGGCCCGGTGACCCTGAAAACTTCAAAGAATCGGAGTTGCCCCCCAACTTGGTGCGAACCTACGTGATCACGGGTACGATGCAAGGTCCTCCAGGAACGGCCTGCAATTATGCTATTCAAGGCCCTAGTTCGGTAGCGGCTTCAGGAGAAACTACCTACACCTTAGACGGGGGCACGGGAAGTACCAGCAACATTGTTTGGCAATACCCCGCTAGCGTGACACTCGTGAGCGGCCAGGGCACTCGGACACTTAAGGTCCGCTCTGACAATTGTTCTAACCAAGGCAATGGAGTGATCTCCGTAAGTTATACCAACGGCGGGTTGAGCTGTTCCAATGCCAAAACGGTCTCCATTTTGGGTGGTCCTACGGCTAAACCAACCGGAATTGAGGTATGGGGTTTCAACTGGTCAATGAATGGGTCTTTGGGACTAACCTGCCCCAATACGACCTTGGAATTGCGCCCCATTGATACCAACCCGGGCCATCCGGTTACCCAATACCAGTGGAGCATCACGGGTGCCAGCATCCTACAACAGAGCGGAGAGTCAGCGCTGATCCGTACATCAAGTGCCTCCAGCAGCAATCAGGTGTATGCCGTACGGGCCAACAAAAACAACTGTGGTTGGAGTGCTTGGCGGCATCTAAGTGCTACCTCAGGCGGTTCTCACTGTGGCGGTGGGCTCGGTGGACCCGGTGGAGGATTTGGCTTTTTACGTAGCGCGGAGGCCGGGTCCGATGGCTTGGACTTCTCAGACTACTTCTCCCATTCGCTTACGAGTGAAAAAGTGGATGTAGAGGTGATCTCACTTACTGGGCAGCAGCTTTATCTTGGTCAGGGAACCCGGCAAGACCCGGTGGTGGGGCTACAACGTCTCCCGGAAGGTTGGGTGTTTATTCGATTGTATGACCCAATAGAGGGCAGACATACTACCCTTCGTCATCAGATTGTACACTAGTACCTGTTGGTAAAACGATTTTGAGAAGACTGCCCGGCCTTGGGCAGTCTTTTTTTTATGATACGATACTAGGGTAGAAATCCAGACCCAATTTCCGGCTGGCCACCTGGATATTTCAGCAGAGAGGAAAATTATCAGGTGAGTCATCAAGCAAAGCCAAATGACCGACTGGAAAACGACAGTGGCGGAAGTACAATATTCTCACCTGTGGGCTGATCCATACATATATGGAAAGGCGCTACGATTTCAGCTCAGTCGCAAACCTCATTGTACCTCCGGATAATCTCGCCCATATCCCTAAACTTTATATCTCTTGGTTTTGAATAGTATTCTCTCATTTTTTCACATGACCATAGGTGATTTCTGAGATCGCGAAAATTAGTATCCAGGGCTCCCAGATAGTATTCAGAACCTTCTCCCCGAACTAGATAGACATACGATGATTCCAAGCTGATTATGGACCATAGATTCAACTTCCCTTTCTCTTGGACAATCATGGGTGTATACTCATAAAAAAAATATGGGGTTTCCATAACCTCAATGTCAAGGGGACCATGTCTCCTGTGGTCTTTCTTTATGAAAGCAATGTCCTCCAAACGAAAATCCATGTATTCCCCATCTAACGTTTCTATGTGTACGCCAACATGTGATATGTGTAATTGCCTCGCTTCCAAGGTGTCTAATTCATGATGTACCACAAACTGGGAAGGCTCGGTTTGCGCTAGAACTGATAGCGAGGTGAATAGGAAAAGGAAAGGGAAGTACTTTAGCATAATCCTAATGTTTTTGGGTTCAAAATAATCTACAACACTATTCAATACATGGTCTTTTTCATCTGACGAACTATTAACAACTGGAGCAAAAAATATGCCATGCACTGCCAGAAATGTAGTCTAAGTCATCCTAATGAGAGCGCGAAAAATCTGAGCCTAAATAAAATTCATTTTCATGATACCTGATGAGGTATCTTGACGACTAGGAGAGGAAAAAAATAGGTAGGCAAGAAGGGCTAGTATTGAATTAGATTTTACGAAGCTTCTCCTTGTGTTAGTGTTACCGGGGCAGAATAATCCTTAGGCTTAGTTTGTCCCAATATTCTACCTCGATAACATCGGGAAACCTAGGGATAGACAGGCAAAGGCGCAGGGGTACGCCCTATGCATTATCCGAATTCGATTGGATATCGGATGGCTGCATAGGGCGGCTCGTTACGCTTGATCTTCGGAGGATCGACTAATAGACTCCTTGCCGTTATACACCAAACGGGTAGACCAGGGTATGGGATTGCGCAGGGCAAAGTGAGCCATGCAGCCATTTTCGGCCTCATCGAGTAGGTCTTGAATGTTTTCTTCGGGTTCCGGACTTTCAATGATCACGTGGGTCTCCACAATATCACATCCGCCGTTGGTCATGTACCCGTGCTCCCGCATGTGCCCTAAGTTGGTTCTAAACACGATGCGCTGTTCCAGCTTCAGGCTATCCACCTGAATATTGCGGGCGGTGAGTATATCGGTGAGGTGGGTCATGAGGCAAAAGCCAATGCCCGCCGAGAAAAACGCCAAAGGAGGTGGAGCGGTATCCTCGCCTACAGGGGGCTGCTCATCGCAGTAGAGTTTCACGGGGCTAAAGCCGGGTATGTTGACGGAAACCACACCGGTTTTGCTTTGCATGGTACCCGCCTCGGCACTCAGGTTTACCTCGAACCGATAAGGCTCGGGATGCCGGGCTTTCTTGAAGGTCTTAGATTCATATTGTGTTTTGGCGGGTTGTTCGGTACTCAGCTCACCAACCCGGTAAAATTTCTCCTCTGACATGGTTTTCTCAGTTTTTCACCGCCAAAAATCCATCCTTCACAGGTGTAATCCAATAGTCACATATGAGAGTATTTAGGCTTCGGATTTTCTGATTGGGATTATACCCTGACCAATCGTATGATCCAGCGTGGACGGAACCTAATCATGGAGGTCATCGACCACTTTATCATCTCCGAGTCTCAGTACTTCAATAGGTCAGCATAGCCTCCCCTAGTCCAGCTTCCGTTAAATGACCTCAATTCCTCTTATGCCCCGGAGTGCCGGACCACCGGAGTGCCGGACCACAGCGAAGGAGGGAAAGTCATCCCTCTACATAGCCCCTACCCGTGTCATCGAGCAGGTACACATTAGTGGTGTGGGCAAGAAGTGTAGATGGGTATCCTCCAGCGTAGGGGTTGACAGGATGTCAATTCAACCGATGAATCTGTTTCAAGAAAAGTACTGCCCGAGGAAAGCACCCTAACCCAGGTATGTATCCGAAGTTCGAGACAAAAATAGCTAACCTAGTGAATCACTTTATCTACACCTATGGTTAATCATTTCCACAATTTATCGCATCATAAATATCCCCCCTTTTGTAACGCAACCTGGATGCATTATCGTAACAATGCATTGTTAATGAGTAAGTTACAAGTCATAACACATAAAAAAAGAACCCATAAAGTATTGTTTGAAATATATAATCGACTTAGATTCGAGACATTAGTAAATAACCCACAGAGCTCTTTTGGGCTTGTTAGTTCGTGTACGGACTGCACCTTAAAACCTTAGAAAACATGACTAAGAAGAACCTCTTTGAATCTGCTACTGCACTTACTGCTTTGGAAATGTCTGCTATCGCTGGTGGAAGCAGCAACCACCATGACCAAGGAGATAGCAACCATCATGACCAAGGGGATAGCAACCACCATGACCAAGGGGATAGCAACCATCATGACGTAGGGGATAGCAACCGTGCTGATGTAGGCATGATGTAATTTATCATTCTGCTTTTACAGCGAAATAAGAAACTGCCTTCTCTCACGAGTGGGCAGTTTTTTTATCTCCTCTTGGTACTTTTGACCTCACTAAAAAGGATCATGCCGAAAATCTGGGGACTAGCATTCAAAGAAATCAGCCCTTGTTGGTGTTTAAGCACTGCAAGTGCGTCA
>JBCBHI010000211.1:0-7470 GCA_038525885.1 Bacteroidota bacterium | reverse complement strand
GAAAACCGACTAACCGACGAGGCTATTTCTAAGGGTCAAAAACTACGAGGTTGGGAAAAGGTCTTATTGTGGATTGGCTGGCCGCTTTTTCTACTTTCCAGACCTTTTACGGCCTGGCCCAAACGTATTGGGAAATGGTATGTAGAAAAGCGGAAGCTTTGGGGCACTCAATGGTACCTATCCATCTACTATGGTTTCGAATGGATATTGTACTCCATCACTTTCATCCTAAGTGTCATTGTTGTTTTTAGTACCCTTGGTACGCTTTGGGGTTGGTTGAGCATTCCTACTATCATACTGGCTACCATTTACGGAGAACGGTACAGCTTTTTAGCGTATCGCAGCATACAAAATGGCCGCTGGAAGCGGTTCAAGAAAAAGAATGTTCCACTAGCAGAAGAGATCGTAAGGTTAAGAGAGGACATCGCAGCCTTATCCTCAGGCCAGTAAATAATTGCATTACCACCAAAAAAGAAGCCCGGATTCCTAAAAAGGATCCGGGCTTTTTCATTGGTATAAGGTACCGCTTGGTTATTCTTCTATGCTGAACGTTTCGGTATCCTCAAACTTGGGAATATCCACTTGGTTCATCTCCTCTACGTATCCTGGCCATACTTCGGTATAGAACCCATTCACTATCTCTAGCCACTCGTTCAGGGCCTGAAGGGCCTGCTCCATTAAGCGCTCTTCGGTAGCTGTAGGCGCTCCTGCCCTACTCTGGATATACCGAGAGGCCTGGAATACCCGGCGAATTACATTGGGATCAGGATCCCGGGTTATTCCTTGGCGGTCATCTTCCTTACCAAAGAACAAGTCCTGGATATGCCCAATAGAATCGGCCATTTCCTTGCTCAGGTCAATCTGCTCCTTATACTCTTCCTTGTCCGCCTCACGCATTTCTTTGGCGAAGCTCTGAGCAATTTTCAAGCTTTCCGCTAGTTGCTTGGCCGCATCAGCAGCGGTGCTGATGTAGGACTCCATCCTTTTGGAGGCATCATAGACCTCATTGACATCACGATCGGTAGTGCCGCTCTCTAGACGGGGGTCATTGATGATCTCTACTTCGGAGGTAGATTCCTGGTCACCAAAGAACATCTTCAAGGTGTAGGTGCCCGGTTTCACAGTAACTCCACTGGGCTCGCGGTTTCCTCTTCTCTGCCGAATCTCCCGGCTAGGGAAATCTCCACCTTTTTCATCCATAAACCAAGTCGTGCGGTGCAGGCCATTCTCTTTGGGTGCTTTCCACTTCAGCGTGCGGATGAGGCGGTCTCCATCATATATTTCTAGTCGCACAGAGTCCCATTTTACTTTGGGTGCATCTTCATCGGACATTTCTTCTTCTGGCTCTGGAGCAGGCTCAGCGTTTCTACCTCTTCCTCTGCGTCCGCGGCGGCCGGTAGCAGGCTCTTCTTCCTTCGCTTCCTCCTTGTCTTCAGCTTCCGGCTTATTGATCCAGTAGCTGATCCTGGCGCCATAGGGGCGATTTTCAGCGTTGAACAAAGCATCTCCGCCAAACCGGCTTCCAGCGGGCTGCTGGTAGGCTGCTAGCACTCCCGTAGGAGGATCGAACAGAGTGAGCGGCTGGCTCGCTACGTTTTGATTGGCTGCCAATGCCCGCAAAGGACGAATGTCATCTAACACAAAAGCAGCTCTACCGAAGGTGCCCAAAATTAGATCGTGCTCCCTAGGGTGAATTACCATATCGGCCACGGGTACTGTCGGCACTCCCTGGGTCCATTTGGTCCAGGACTTAGCACCGTCTACACTCACGTATAAGCCATCGTCTGTGCCTAAGAAGTACAAATTGGGCTCTACCGGATCTTGAACGATAGACAGGGTGAAGCTGATTACATCATTCGCATCCACAATTCGCTCCCAGGTAGCACCATAGTCACGAGTCCGCCATGCATACGGCTCGTAGTTATACCGCCGGTAGTCATTCACAATCACCAAGGCCTCACCAGCACTGTGCGCAGAGGCTTTGATTTGTGGTACCCATGCTCCCGCAGGGAAACCCGGAATATTGCCCGTTACATTGGTCCAATTCTCTCCACCATCACGGGTAATGTGTACAAGCCCGTCATCAGAGCCAGCCCAAATCAACCCACGCTCTTGTGCAGAAGGCTCAATCACCAACAAGGTGGTGTGGTTCTCCGCACCGGTAGCGTCCATAGTCAAGCCACCGCTCAAGTGTTGCTTTTGTTTCTCAGGATCGTTGGTGGTCAAGTCTGGTGAAATCACCTGATAGGTCTTACCCTTATCGTTGGACTGATGCACAAACTGGCTACCGTAGTAAATAGTGCTGTTATTAAATGGATCCTGAGCAATAGGTGCATTCCAGTTGAAACGCAGGTTGGCGTTCATTTCATAATCTGGGTGCGTGGGACGGACAAACTCCGTAGATCCTGTAACCCGGTCATAGCGTACCACATTTCCCTGCTGGCTCATAGCATAGCCATACCGGCTGTCGTCAGGGTCTGGAACTACGTCAAATCCATCGCCAAAGGCCAATTCTTGCCAATAATGGTTGCGTATACCCTGGGCCTTAAAAATATAAGCGGGACCTCCCCAAGAACCATTGTCCTGCATACCCCCATACACATTATAGGGCAGTTCCATATCTACATTGATGTGGTAGAACTGAGCCAAAGGAAGGGTCTCTACAAACCGCCAGCTCTTACCGCCATCGCGGGTGATGTTCAGTCCTCCATCATTGCCTTCCATCATAAACTCGGGATCATTCGGATGAATCCACCAGGCATGGTGATCTGGGTGTACCCCGTTGCTCACTCCGTAAGCAGGCATCAGCTGGCTAAAGGATTTACCTCCGTCCTCGCTCACATTCACGTAAGTGAAAATAGAATAGATCCGATTCTCGTTCATAGGGTCTACCCGGATGTCCGAATAGTAGAATGGGCGGTTACCGATACCCGGTTTGTCGTTGATTTTCCGCCAGGAAATTCCTCCATCATCTGAGCGGTACAAGGCGTTCTTTTTGGCCTCTACCAAGGCGTATATCCGATTGGGCATACTAGGGGCAATAGCCAGACCTATCCGGCCCAGGTCACCCTTGGGCAATCCGTCTTCATCGGTTCTCTTTTCCCAAGTTTTACCACCATCATGGGTTACATACAGCCCCGAACCAGGCCCACCTGATGTGAAGGTCCAAGGTTCACGCAGGTGCTCCCACATAGCGGCAATGAGCTTATTAGGATTGGTAGGGTCCATCACCAAGTCCGCAACCCCCGTTTTGTTATTCACAAACAACACCTTTTCCCAGGTTTCTCCTCCGTCGGTGGTTTTGTATACTCCCCTTTCAGGATGTTCGCCCCAAGGAGAGCCAATAGCTCCTACATACACCGTATTAGGGTCCGTAGGATCAATCACTATTCGATGGATATGGCGGGTTTCTTCCAAGCCCATGGCTTTCCATGAGTGGCCGCCATCCAAAGATTTATATATGCCAAAGCCACCATTCAGGCTGTTTCGTGGGTTACCTTCTCCCGTACCCACCCAGATAACATCTGGGTTGCTTTGCTGAATAGCAATAGCTCCGATAGAAGCTGTTTTCTCTTCTTCAAAAATGGGTTCCCATTTGATACCTCCGCTCGTGCTTTTCCAAACACCACCAGAAGCAGCCCCTATGTACATCACATTAGGGTCATCGGTCACCACATCAATGGCGGTCACCCGGCCGGCCATCCCCGCAGGACCAATATTGCGGGCCTTCATATTTTCAAATTGGTCCATATCGAGCGTTTGGGCGGAGGCTGTCCACCCCAACACGATTGCAAAACTGACCACAAGTAGTCGTTTGATCATAGTTATGATGTTTGGTAAAGTAAAGACGTTGAACGGTAGGTGTTTCTACACTCAACCCAAAGTACATAGCTGCGGGGGGTGGTTGAAGAAAATTTACACCAACGCAGAAGGCTTGTCTGCTGAACACTCACTGGATAAATCAAAAAACCGCATATCCTCCGGAGGAGAACATGCGGTTTTCATTTGCAGATCGGATGATTCCTTACTGCTTCGACTCTTCGTATTGTTTCACCAGTTTTTTCTGGTATCGGCCCTGCACTATATCTACCACCACCAATACAAAGATTACAAAGTAGAAAGTAGACTTGCTCATGGGGGTAATATGCACGTCGAAGAAAGCGAGTTCAGCGAGGTGCCCGCCTTCAGAGATCAGCATTACTCCTACCAAAAACAGGATGAATAGGCCCAGCACCTCAAACATGCGGTTTCTTGCCAAAAACTTGGACACCCGGTCAGACAGCCAAATCATGAGTCCTCCACTGATTACGATTGCCGTAGCCATTACCCAAAGCACTTTGGTAAGGGCAATGGCACTCAAAATGGAGTCGAAAGAGAAGACCAAGTTCATGATTACAATCAGGAAAAGGACCTTGCCAAAAGAGCTTTTCTCCTTCTTCTCTTTGGCATGCTCATCCAGGTACACCATGTGCCATATCTCCTTTACGGCAGTGTATAGGATAAAACCTCCACCAAACAAAACAATCAGGCTATGTCCGGTAATGGCCCCTTCCACCACGCCTTCCCAATGGATATGGAAGAATGGTTCTTCGAACAAGGGGAGTAACTGTAAAAGAAGGAATAACAAGCCGATTCTGAGTACGATAGCGATTCCGATACCCAAGTTCCGTACTTGTGCTTGCTTCTCCTCAGGGGCTCGTTTTGACTCCAGAGAGATGTATAACAGGTTATCGAAGCCCAACACGGCTTGCAGCATGATGAGCATGAATAAGGTAAATAGGTTTTCCAGCATGGTTACGTTTGGTTAGGTTTTCATGGGGACCCAGTGGAACCAAAAATAGGGAATATGACGATAAAAGCCGGACCTAGGGAGATTCCCTATGGCCCGGCTTTTGGGGATGAGGCATTGTTCAACTAGTCATTAAAGAAATCACGCTGGACTACCACAAAGCCTGTAAATTTCTCCGTAGCCCCTTCATAGGTCGCAATAATTACGTAGCCATAGGCCCCATCTGCCACTGCTACCCCATTGGACGTACCGTCCCAGAATTCAATTGAGTCCCCTAGGTTGCCGGTTCCCTCGCCTGCCAAGCTGAATAGCTGCGTTTGTGTTTCGGGATCGAAAGCGACGATCTGGTAAGAGTCGTAAGACTGTAAATTCTCAATAATCCAGAGATCATTCACCCCGTCACCGTTCGGTGTAAACAGATCATAAATCACGGGCTCCCGTTTGGTAATACCGAAAATCACCGTGAAAGTAGTACTGGCTTCCAGCTCACCATCGGACACCGTTACGGTTATTTCTGATTCTCCGTACCCTTGTGCTTCGGATGAGTTGAGCGTCAAGGAACGGTTTTCATCCGAGCCTGTCATGACAATTCCCGTAGGATCAATCACCAGGATATCCGAACTGCTGAAGGTTACTTGCAAGTCATCAGCATCATTGTCTACATCCAAAATGGTGAAATCCACTCCCGAGATCGGCTCATTCTCCTTACCCGACTGAATATCAATAGCGGAGATGGTAGGGCCATCGTTTACCGCCGAAATGGACAGATTGAATTCTGCATCGTTTATCGCCAGGATATCCACCGCTTCTGCGTTCCAGCGGAAGCTATCGTCACCAAAGAAATCAGTATTCGGAGTATAGGTCAGGTTTTGGATGTTGCTAGCAGTTATCTCTTGGTTCAAGGTAACGGCCGAACTACCCAAATTTAAGGTTCCTGAGGTGGGTAAACTTTCTATGGTGATAGCGCTTAACGGCGAACCTTCAGGTGAGAAGAAGGGATCGTCAAACATTTCGAAAGTGAAAGTGAATACACTATCCTCGGGTGAGGTCTCGCTGATGTCAGCCAAAGAAGGCTCCAAATCTAGCAGCGTGGTAAACGTTTCGGTGTTACCTCGCACACGGGCTCCATTTCCGTTAGTAGCCGTGATACGGACAAAATAGTTGGTATCCTCTTCCAAACCGTCCACATCTACGGTCACGGATTCTTCTTCCACATTCAGCAATTCAATGGGGGCCCCAGGCAAGAGTTGGGAATTCGCAAAGTCGGAGCTAGTAGCTACCTCAAACTGTACGAACGTAGTAGTTGCCCCTTGCCCATCTACGATACCCGTGAAGGTGGCTCCGTTGATCAGTACCTCTGTCACGGTGCCCGTTACCACTTCCGGGTTCTTATTATATACCGCAGTGGTGCTCTGCGCATTGCCCGCATTTCCATTCTCGTCGGTAAGCCGAACATTCAAGGTGAGGGTACCTTCTTGCAAGCCCGCCACATTGATTCCTCCAATAGATAAAGCACTGGAAGTAACCAAACCCGAACCAAACAGGGTATCCGTTTCATCACCAGAGCTCACCAGGCTGTATTCATAGGTGGCGTTCAGTTCAGCATTAGTGAACTGGAATCCAACCTGAGTATTGTTCAGCAAATTGATCTCCCCGGTGGTGAAAGCTACACTCCAGCCCGTAGGACCTCCAGAGTCTTTTATAGCCGTACCGGTAATGGTCTCACCCACATTACCATTCAAATCCGTAAGGGTAACTGTAGCGGTGATGGTCCCATCCTCCAGGTTGCTTAGGTTAAGCCCAGTAATCGACTCGCTTTGTGCAATCATGGTTCCTGAGCCGGTAATGGGATCTCCTCCCCCACTACTAGCTATGGAGAATACATAGGCATCGTCAATCGACCCATTATCTATGGTAAGAGTAACGTTAGGAGCGGTAGACCCATCAATAGGGTTGGGAGACAAGGACACAGTAAAGCCAGCAGGGGCTGCTGCATCCAACTCCGTAGTAGCGCTGTCTGCCAGCCCAGTATTGCCATTCTCGTCTGTGAGAGTAACCACAACCTTGAGTTCACCGTCTGCCAGCTGTAGTAAATTCAGATTGTCTACTACCTCAGTGGTATTGTTGACTACAAAGGAGTCTTGCAAGGGGCTACCTCCATTGTTTGAGGAAACCTCATAGCTCAGTGTAGTACCTACGATAGCATTGCTCACCGTGAAGCTTCCTGCATCCCCGTTGTTGGTAGAATACTGATCCGTAGCGAAGACCACCGAATAGCCTGATGGAGCTACGACATCCTTCATCACAGAATCCTCTACTACCACTCCAGAATTTCCTCCAGGATCACTCATAGTAAGCGACAGGGTAATGACTCCATCTACTAAGCGGGACACGTCTATACCGCTAATGGTAGAATTTGCCCCGAGGGTTCCACTACTGCTTACGGTACCACCACTATTATCGGCGAAGGTATAGTTGTAGGTGTCACCCAATTCACCATCGGTAATGGTAAAGCTGGTGGCCGTGGCATTATTGGAGTTGATAGGATCTTCACTAATAGCTACCGAATATCCGCTAGGCGCTCCACTATCCAACACTGCCGCTACGGCTTTGGTGGCCCCGGTATTACCAACACTGTCCGTGACGGTACTGCTCAAGGTAAGGGTACCCTCCCCTAGTTG
>JBCBHI010000210.1:0-7473 GCA_038525885.1 Bacteroidota bacterium | reverse complement strand
GGGTTTGAATACAGCATATCCAATGAAATTGAAACCCAGTCAACGAATAGCGGTGAACCTCCCACGGCTGCGGCTCTACGCCTTGCTATTCATTTCACCCAAAATAAACCGACATAACCTACTCCTAAACGCTAAAGGAATGTAGAAAAGGAGAGGGTCAAAGAGTATCTGCATGGTGAAGAAACCCTTTGACCCTTGGTGTGCCTGGGTCAACCAAACCACCGGGAGAATTCAATTACCATTACTTAGCTCACCTCAAGGTTGTCCTTTTTGGTGGTTTGCTGCCAGCGCCAAGCGAGCAGCCCGGTAAACAGCGCCAGGCCTAGCATAGAAAGCAGGGAATCTTCGAGGCCAAAGCTGCTGCCCGTGAGCAAGACCGGGCCGTCCATCTGGCTGGTAAACAGGGCTCCGAAGCCTTCTACCCCGGAGAGGGTAATGCCGAAGGTGGGCATCACGATGTTCCACCCAAAGTGGAAGGCGATGGGCAACCACAACTGCCGGGTGACGGCGTACATGAGGGCGTGGGCCGCACCAAACAACACCCCGAGGAGGGCGGGCAGGATGTCCTCACCGGGGTTGCCAAAGTGGGGCAACTGAAACAGAATGGCGGAAATGATGACGGCCGTCCAGGTGCCCCGCCATTTCTCTAGCTGGTAGAAAAGAAAGCCGCGGAATATCAGCTCCTCCATGATGACCCCACCCAGTACCACGGTGGCGCCCGGCAGAAAATTCATCCAGGCTTCGCGGCCGGTGATCTGGAAATACCCAGCCCCGCCTAGTACGAGGAGAACGAGGCCTAATATGCCAAAACCCAATAGGAAACCGCCCAGACCTTGGGCAAGGCCCGAACGGATCTTGAATTCCTGCCAGGGAGGCCGCTGCCAGTAGTATTTGAGGAGTAGGTAGTAGATAAGAATGAGCAAGGCACAGGAGGTGAGGGCGGTGGCCAGCATGGCGGCACCCTCGGTGGGCATGGCCCATAGGAAGAAGGGCTTGGTGATTACGGATTTGACGGCGGCAAGCCCGGCTACTAGGAGGAGGGTACTGAGGATAACCCGCGTAATGGGGTGATGAAGGAACGTTTTCATAAGCATATCGGCTAATTCACTTCCGAGTTAGCTCCCTGATTTGGTAGCCTAAAAAAAGATCAGCGAACTGTTGCCACTGCTGAGCAGATGGGTTTGCGGCTTTACTCAACTACTTTGGTGTAGTGACAAGGCCAGTTCGCTTAGCCAGAGGGGTTGTTGGCTTAAAAAAATGCGTTTCCTGTCTTTCATTTTCTATCATTAACGAGAATTAAAAGGGGAGCATCCCCCAACTAATAATTGATAACTGACAACTATTAACTCCTTTGACTGATACCCGCTTTCCTGTTTGGTTGCGCCATGTAGTGGCTTGGATGCTGATGGTAGGCCTGCTGACCTTGGTTTTTTATACCACCGACGAAACCGAGGGCCCGTCTGATTCCTGGTTGTACATCTTTCTGCAGCTGGCCACGGGGGTTGTGCTCTTTCTCTTGCCACCCATTTATTTTACCATCTATGGGCTTATCCCCTGGTTTTTGGAGCGCAAGCGCTTCTATGCTTTTGTGGGCATACTTACCCAGACCATCATCCTCTGGGGGTTTTTAGTCAGCCGGTTGGAGCCTTATACGGACCACCACTGGTTCGGGGAACCCTACGAGGCTCGCGGTGCCGGATCGGCGATTGCGGTGATTGCCTTTGTGACCCTGCTGGCCATATTCCTGCATTTGTCTTACCGCTGGCTGGTTCAGCTTACGCGCATCAAGCAGCTGGAAAATGAGCAACTGACCCGGGAGCTAGCCCTGCTGAAAAGTCAGCTAAGCCCTCACTTTTTCTTCAATACCCTAAACAATCTGTACGCGCTGGCCCTGGAGCAGGCGGAGGAAACACCGGAGGTGATTCTGAAGCTATCGGAGCTGATGCGGTACACTATATATGAGGGGAAGGAGGCTACGGTACCGGTAAGCCAAGAGGTGCGCTACTTGCAAAACTATTTGGCCCTCCAGGGCATCCGGCAGTTTGAGCAGGCGGACATCCGGTTTACCCACGAGGTGGCAGAGGATAGTGCACCCATTGCGCCTTTACTGCTGGTGGTGTTGGTAGAAAACGCCTTCAAACATGGGCTGGATACGCTGCCCAAGGGGGGCTACATCCACGTGCACTTGGAGGCCACGGCGCGGCACCTTTCCTTTCAGGCGCGCAATAATTTCGGCCCGAAGAGGGCCGACTCCGGTGGATTGGGCTTGGAAAACACGCGCCGCCGTCTGGACCTATTGTACCCGGACCGCCATACTTTTGCTGCGGAGGCAGACGGCGAGGTATTTACGGCTACCTTGCAGGTGCAATTATGATCAGGAGCATAATCATTGATGATGAACCGCTGGCTCACAAGGTGATTCAGAACTATGTGGCTAAGCTGGACTTTGTGGAGGTGGTGGCTTCCTTTCAAAGCGCGGTGGAGGCGCTACCGTATCTGAACCAGCAGGCGGTGGACCTTATCTTCCTGGATATCAACATGCCCGTGCTGAAGGGGTTGGACTTCCTGCGGACGCTCACGCAGCGGCCTCAGGTAATTGTGACCACGGCCTACCAGGAGTATGCCCTGGAGGGTCACGAACTACAGGTGCTGGACTACTTGCTGAAGCCTTTTGCCTTCGACCGTTTTTTGAAGGCGGTAAGCCGGGCCTTGCCCCCCGCTACGCCCCCGGAAAGCCCGGCCGCTCCCCTGCCTGCGGCGGCTGCGCCGGACCGGATTTTTGTGAAGAGTGATAAGAAGACGCACCAGCTCAAGGTACAGGACATTCTGTATCTGGAAGGGGCGGGCAGTTACGTGAAAATCCACCTGCCGGACCGGATACTGATGGTGTTGGAGCGCCTGTCGCACTTTGAGAAGACCCTGCCGCCCGGCCAGTTCCTGCGGGTGCATCGCTCCTACCTGGTGGGTCTGCAGCATGTAGAAACGCTGGAAGGTAACCAGCTGTACTTGCCTGGTCATACCCTGCCGGTAGGTCAGCTGTACGCTGCTCAGGTGCGCGCGCATTTCAGTGGGGAATAGAATCCCCGCCTTGAAGGGGTGTAACCTTAGGGGCACTCAGTAGTCTACTGGGAAACCATCCCAACAACATGACACTTTTTCAAAAAAGCCTGGGCACTACGCTCTGCCTACTCTCCTTTCTCGGCCCAGTGGCGGCTCAGTCCCCCAATTATGGCAATAACCCCGAGGCAGGCCAAACCCTGTCCATCAACGGCATCGACTTGTACTTTGAAGTGTATGGGGAAGGCGAACCCCTCTTTCTGTTGCACGGCAACGGTGGGTCCATCGCGTCCTCAGCCTGGAAAATTGAGCACTTTCAGGATCGGTATCAGGTAATAGTGGTGGACAGTCGGGCCCACGGCAACTCTACGGACGATACTAGCATACCCCTCACCTACCGCCAAATGGCAGAAGACATTGCGGTGCTGATGGGCCGGCTGGAGCTGGACAGCGCCAACATCTGGGGCCAAAGCGACGGGGGCATTCTGGGACTGATCCTGGCTATAGAGCACCCCGAAAAGGTAAAACGCCTGGCCACCTTTGGGGCCAACATCTACCCGGGCAAGCAAGCCGTCTTCGACGAGATAGATAACTGGGTGACGGACTCACTGGAACACTTGGAACCGGGGCATACCCAACGGCTATTCCACCTGATGGCCTACCAACCGGATATTTCGGTGACGCAGCTACAGCAGATCCAATGCCCGGTGCTGGTGATGACCGGGGACCGGGACGCCATCCGGCTGGAGCATTCCCTAGAGATCTTCTATGCCATTCCTAAGTCCAACTTGTTTGTGATGCCGGGAGGCACCCACGGCGGCTCCTGGCAGAAGCCGGACTTGTTCAACAAGGTGTTGGGGGATTTCCTTAGCCAGCCATTCTCTACCATGTCTACGGTAGAAATGATCCAAGCTAGTTTGGAATAGAATGCTGCCGCGTTTTGACTTGGCCATATTCCAGCTTGGGGTAGCCTAAGCTAAGTTCCTGATGGAGGTAGATTTCGGGCGGAAGTAACTTCCGCCCGAGTGGGGTTGTAACCACTTAGTTCCTTCCACGCCGCACAGGTCTATGTCAGGATTACTTTTGAGGGGCGGCCATCCCACCCTCCCAGGTCATGCTGAGCGACAGCGAAGTATCTCGGTGGCGGCTGCTCGGCAACTTGCTGGGCGGTTCGTGATTTCACCTCAGAGGAAATGGAGGTTTCGCAGAGTAACCACAGATATTTTAATGAGGGGTTACCTTGAGGTTTCTGTGCTGAGGGTTGGGTGGTTGCTTTTTAGGGAGGGTCTTAATTGGCGGCGAGCCTTTTTCGGGCGGAAGTAACTTCCACCCGAGTGGGGATAGAATAGTGGAAAGTAGCTTCCACCCGAGTGAGAATGCTAGTAGCTGGAATCCTCACTAAGCTGCTGCAATCTCCTAAGTACAGCGAAGGACTCTAGGTCTAGGTTGGTCATGCCCCAGTTGGAATTGCGGAGGATCACTACGCCGTAGGGGCCTTCCGTCTGGAACATAAAATTGGCGGTATAGCCCGATACCATTCCGCTGTGCCCGGCGGTGGAAACCACTTCGTCGCGCAGCAGGCGTGAGCCCATGCCATACTCCTGCCACCAGGCAGAATCAGGAGGAAGTACGGGTGCGTGCATCCGAGCCAGACTTTCGGGGCTCAGCATATCCCGGTACCCCTGGGTAGCCGCAAGGAACTTGGCCAGGTCCGTAGCGGTGGTGTAGATACCCCCGTTGGGCACTTTGTACCCACGCCCCGCATGTTCTTCGGCAGGAATATCCCTTCGCAGTTCACCGAAAGGGCCTCCCTCCAGGCCCTGAGCCAGGTGACGTTGGCTGGCCTCGGGCACCACAAAGTAGCTCTGGTGCATACCCAGCGGCTGAAAAATTTTGCGCTGGACTAGAGAGATGAAAGGCTCCCCGGCAGCCCGTGCCAGTGCCATGCCCAAAATGCCGTAGCCAATGTTGGAATAGAGATATCGCTCTCCCGGCTGGGCGGCAAAGCTGGTATAGGGAAGGGCCTGTACTAGCTTGGCTTCCCACTCACTGATGGGTCCGGTGGCGGCTTCCTCCCAGTCGGGCTCCCGCTGTAGCCCCGCAGTATGGCTGGCCAGCTGTAAGAAGGTAAATGGCTTTGCCTCCGCATAGCCCGATATATCCCGAACCTCGGGTAGGTAGGTCTCCACGGGCTGGTCCAACTCGATAACGCCCTCCTCGTGGAGTTGCAGCATCAGGAACGCGGTGAAGGTTTTGGTGATGGACCCAATGCGGAAAAGGGTGCTGTCATTGACCGCCACCTCCGAGTCCGGGCTCACCCACCCAAAGCCTTTGGTCCAGAGGATTTCCCCTTCCTTGACCAGGGCGGCAGCCATGGCTCCACGGATGTGGTCGTCTTCCAAATCCCAGCGGAGTTGCTGCTCAAAGCTAAAAACAATGGCCTCTTCTTGAATGGCGTTGGGAGGCACCTCCGCAGGCGCTGAGGTGCAGGCTACCCCGAGCATGGGCAGTAGGGTGATGAACAGTAGATTTTTGAAGTGTATTTTCATTTTGGTTTGGTCTTGAAAGTAAATTTGTCCCCAGATTATCGGCTAAATCCGGTTTCCTCGCCGTTGTTGGTGACGCGGGGCCGCCTAGGCACCTTTCGGTGCTCAAAAATCGGAATGCCGAACCACAACAAGGGCAAGCGGTAGATTAGTCCTCAGGTTTTCGGCTTGATCCGGCTTCTACTCAGCCTAGGGTTCAGGCACCACAATCAGTTGGCCGTAGGGCACGCCTCCGGTTTGAGTAGTGAGGTCCAGTAGCTTTTGAAAATCCCCGGTGCCTGGGTGAAAACGGAACAGGACTCCCATATCCTGGGTGCCACCAAAGCGGGTCATACCCCACAGTTGACCTTGGTGAGCGGTGAGATTCCCTTCCGGAAATTTGCCACCTACCCCATCAAAATCATGTACGCGGGTGTGCTTCCCCGTGGCAGGATCTACCCTGAAAATGGTACCAGAGTTGTGCGCTCCCCGGAGGGACATCATGGCCCAAAGCTGACCTCGGAAAGCCACGAAATCACCCAGGGACGGGTACTCAAAATCATGCACTGGATGGTACTCCAGATTTTCCCCCTCTAGATAATACACCCCGCCTTCGTTGTGCTGGCCGCCCCGGCAGGTCATGCCCCACAACTTCCCGTCTAGGGCTAGCAAGCCACTTTCAGGCTCCCCGCCCGTAGTGGAAGTAAACTCGAAGGCTACTTGGTAGTGGGCGCCCTCTGTATCCAGACTAAACACCACCCCCTTATCCTGGGAGCCTCCGCGTGAGGTTACCCCCCAGAACTTCCCCTGATGCACCAGCAGGCTATTTCTGGGGTAAGCACCGTGCGCACCATCAAAATCGTGCACCTGGGTGAAGCCAGTACCGTCTGGCAGCAGGTAAAATATCACCCCGCGATTGTGCTGGCCCCCTTCATAGGTCATCCCCCAGAGCTTGCCCTGGTATTCGATGAGCTCCCCCTTAGGAGCCTGCCCGTCGGTACCGCTAAAACGATGGACCACCCTGAACCCAGAACCATCGGGCCGAAGGCGAAACAGGGTGCGTTCGGTCATGCCCCACAGCCATCCGTGGCTATAGGTGAGGCTGGAAAAGGGAAAGCCTCCCGCCTTGTCAAAGTCATGCAACTTGGTGAAATGGGTGCCATCTTCATGCAGATAAAACAGCGTGCCCACTCCGTAGCGCCCTCCTTCGGAGGTGACTCCCCACAGCCGGGAGGGCTGCCCCCAGGCAGGCCCATGGCAGAGGAGCGCCAGCAGAAAAAAGGCCCTTTTCAGGAAGACAGGTGGGGTCAGTCCGCTACGCATCGTACGCTATGTTTGGCTAGTTTGCCGCCATACCACCGCTGCACTTCCGATTCGCGAATGAACTTCCAATCCCAGGTGGTGGTCTCATCCCGGTCCGTAGCAGACCAAAAGATGGCCGTATGGCCGAGGCCAAAATACCTGCCCTGGTTACTGCCTTGCCCCGCAGGCAGCGCCTGGAAGTAGCTGACTCCGGTACCGCGCAGCTGAGGGTTTTCCCACAAGGGGCTGTCTGCCTTTAGGTCCAGCCCTGCCGAGCAATTTCCCCCGAAATGGAAGGATAGCTGATACCAATCCTCATCGGTGGGCAGATGCCATCCGGTGGGACAGGCCTGCATGGCCGCCTCCCACGTATACAGTTGGCCGTAGGTGCTTCCATGGGCCTCATCCCCGTTGTACCAGTCCGATTCCTCCATAGTGTAGTTGAGGTTGCGGGTCATCCACCGAAACGATTGGGAAGTTTGATCGGGAAAGGTAGTGGTATACCGTACCGTCTCATACACCTGTCCGTCGCGCGGGTCGGTGTAGGGAGCATCCATCTCCGTATCACGAATGAGCCCTTGGGCCATAC
>JBCBHI010000209.1:0-7489 GCA_038525885.1 Bacteroidota bacterium | reverse complement strand
GATTGTAGTTGAACAATAGCAGTTCACGTACATCACCTGTTTCGATGTTCACCAAATAAATAGTAGCCTTTTTAGCCACTACTACGGTCAGGTACTTATTGTCTGGCGACATGGTCATGTGACCGCCATTAGGAATAAAATCGTGCTGCAACCGCTTAAGGGTAGCTTCATTTCCTAACCCTTGGAAATCGTAATCCACTTCGAAAATTCGAGACTCACCATTTCGCGAATCCAATAGAAAAACGCGTTGGTTAAAAGGCATTCTCCTCAACTCCACATCCGCAAAGGGTGTATCTTCGTCAATCTGACAAGAAAACACCACCAACACTAGGGTAGTCAGCAGTGCAACCTTGGAGAGTATAGGTTTCAACATTTGAACGTTTGATTTGATAGATCTTGGAATACTATTTCTTATACAAGACTACGGAATGACCGCAAAATCTTTTTGTCTGTTCGACAAAGCTTGTCTAATTATCGATCAAAGAAACAACCACCTTAAAGTTAGCGGTGAAACAATGTAATTGTCTCATTTTCATGGATCAGAAAATAGACTCCCCTTGGCAACAAAGTAAAGTTAAACAATAATCTGCCTCTATTATCGTATGTATACTCTGGATATACCTTCTGGCCCCTAGATGTGAGGAAAATCAAGCTTTCGGGAGCAACTTTCCCTTCTATCCAGAAGTTATCCTCTATCGGATTGGGATAATATTTCACTTCATCACCATCCACAACCACCTGCTCAGGGCAAGAACCACCCACTAAAAAGTCAAAAAGCAGGGTTTTTTCCTGAACTAAATCATCCTCAACCACTACCTGTTTTCCAGACGATGAAGCCATCACATAACCCATAGGCCGGCCTGACTCTACGGTAACCTCAAAGTCACCATGCAGCTCTATTGGTATTAACAGATCAACGTAATTTTCTAGTCTATCCAGTAGTGCTTCCGAACGAATACTAAGGCTGAACACCTCTTCTCCACCTTCATGTATGCTTATTTCAACCGTATCCAGATCGATTCCCTGGTACATAGGCAGATAAAACCCATACAGCATCAGGCTACTGTCTAATTCGAAAATCTCAGTCACGTGGGTAGCCTCCAATACCTCCTCTTGCGAGAAAGCTTCATTGGCAGTGCGAAATCGCTTCATTTCGGGAGTTCGGCCTGGCAGCCACCGTTCCCTTCTCTCCTCCGGGTCAATCCATCCTTGCAATGACTGCTCAGGAAACAGATCATACATCATATCTACCCGGCTGTAGAAATCATTCACAGGTGAGTCTACCGTGGACTGTCCTGCCGTGAGGGTTCCTTTGAGCAATCCCCACTGATCATAGATGGGAGAGCCACTGGCTCCTACCTGAGTGTATCCTTTCTCCCAATCCTTAATCCAGTACATACTATTGGTTACCGGAGTGCCCCCAAATTCGGTGATGACGGGTAAGGTGGCCAATCCAGGCACATTTTGGTCCTCTACCTGCAGTATTTCCTCTTCTACAATGTAAAGTCCATTGGAAGTAAGCGGCAAGGCCGCTTGGGCATTCCATCCGGCATAATATGGAGTCACAAAATCGGGGATGGGTTCGGTGATCTCAAACAAGATAAAATCCAGGTCCTTAGACTCCGTTAATACCAGATAATCACTGGTTTCCCATACCGACCGTTCTATTTCCAAAGAAGAGACGAGGTAATCCTGATTGAATAGAAATGACAACCGACCCGTGTTTTCAGGAAAACAATGGCGAGCAGATAATACTAGTTGCCTATCATCGTCTCGGGTTGTATTAAGAAGGGTACCATTGCAGGTGCCAAAAGCCGAGAAGATCTTTACCATGGCCCGCTTGTTCTGCGCCAGTGTGCTCACTTGGCCCCTGCTCATAAAGGGGATAAGCAAAATTATGAGCACTAACCATCTCCAACTTATGTCTGCAGGGTGGATACGGTGGTTAGAATTTGACATGGCTTTCCTTATCAACGGGGTACTTTTCAAACCTGTAAGTTCTCCTCATCTGACTAGAATAAAAAGGAGAACCGGGAATCTTCCCCTACTCTCCTTGCCATCCTAGGCTAGTAACGTATTTTTGTGCCGCAATAAAACACAGCAATTTATGAGCTTATTGGTAGTGGGTACCGTTGCCTTCGATGCCCTGGAAACTCCCTTCGGAAAACGTGAAAAGATAATTGGCGGCTCAGCCACATATTTTTCGTTAGCAGCTACATTCTTCACCAAGCAAGCCAATCTAGTGGCCGTGGTTGGCGATGACTTTGAGAAGTCAGACATCGATATGATGAAAAGTCGTGGCATTGGGACCGAAGGCTTGCAAATCAAAGAGGGACAGAAGTCATTTTTCTGGTCAGGTCGCTACCACGAAGACATGAACACTCGTGACACCCTGGTCACTGATTTAAATGTATTGGCAGATTTTGACCCACAGATTCCTGATGCCTACCAAGGCTGCGAATACCTGATGCTGGGTAATCTTACCCCTACCGTCCAAATGCAAGTGCTCGATCGCTTGAAGGAACGTCCTAAACTCGTGGTGATGGATACCATGAATTTCTGGATGGAAATTGCCATGGACGACCTTAAGAAAATAATGGCTAGGGTGGACGTGCTTTCTATTAATGATGAAGAGGCACGCCAATTGTCTGGAGAATACTCTCTGGTAAAAGCAGCACGGGCTATTATGGCCATGGGCCCTAAGTTCCTGATCATCAAAAAAGGGGAACACGGTGCTCTGCTTTTCCATGGAAATGAGGCATTCTTTGCCCCGGCCCTACCCTTGGAAGAAGTATTTGACCCCACTGGAGCTGGTGATTCATTCGCTGGTGGTTTCTTGGGCTACTTAGCAGCTACCGGAGATACCTCCTTCGAAAACATGAAGCGCGCGGTCATCAATGGTTCAGCCATAGCCTCTTTTTGCGTTGAAAAATTCGGGCCTGAGCGCCTAGTAGAACTCACCAAAGAAGAGTTGAACAGCCGAATTCAGGAGTTTGTGGATCTGGTACAGTTCGATATCGATCTGGACTAATTGGATCACTTCAAATACATCAAAAAGCCCCTAATCCTGAGATGGACTAGGGGCTTCATTTTTTGAACTCCAAGTCATTTGCTAATCGCTCTTTTTGCCTGATTTATTACCGCCTACACGAGTGGTAGAGCCTGACCGCCCAGGTACCTTATGCTCTCTGGCATATACTTCCTCAATCTTCTCGGCGGAGAATCCCATGGGGTGCCCAATTTTCACTATGCGCCCCTCCGTATCAATCAAGATGCCATGAGGAATAGCATCGTGCGGGTAAGACCGACCTACACTGTAGCCTTCATATACCCCAACCATAGCAGACGATGGCCTGCGGTTCAAAAAGCGTGATACGGTGCTTTGGTCTTCGTCTGATAACGAAACCACCTGTAGCTTATCTCCAAACTGCTCCTGCAGGCCATCTAGGTATTCACCCGTGTGGATGCAGGGGCCACACCATGTAGCCCAAAACTCAAGAATTACTACCTTCCCTCTCAGCTCTTTTAAAGTGACGGTGGATTGGTCAGAATTCAGAATTGTGACTTCCTTGATTTCTGGGGCTTCACCACCTACCCTTGCCTGCTGCGCCCATGCGCCAGAGGAAAAACCAAATACCAAAAGAGCAATAGCTAACGTTCCACGTGTCATAAAATAGTAGGTAAAGTAAGAAATATCCGCCCCTCATAAATCAAACAGCATGCCATTAGATGATAATCTAACCAGCCTAGAGTTTATTCCACAAAAAAAGCCAGGGGAAGTATCTCACCTGGCTTAAATTTCGTTGTGAACGACTACTTCAGTCTATAGCCTCTTTGATGGCTTGAGCGATGCTTGCCATTTCATCGTTTGGCAACTCTAGCTTCTTTCTGGTGAAGTTAAGATCGTCCATGGTATTTAGCGGAACCAAGTGGATGTGTGCATGAGGTACCTCTAGGCCTACTACTGCTACTCCTACCCTTTCGCAGGAAATCACCTTCTCTATTCCCTTGGCCACCTTCTTAGCAAATACATGTAGCTCTTTCAGCAAGCCATCTTCCAAATCATAGATGTATTCCACTTCCTGTTTCGGAACTACTAGCACATGGCCCTTCACTAAGGGGAAAATATCTAAGAACGCCAAGCAGGTGTCACTTTCTGCAACGATATACCCAGGTATTTCCCGGTTAATGATCTTAGTAAAGATGCTTGCCATGATGATTAAATGCTGATATCCAATATTTCGAATTGAAGTACTCCAGCGGGAGCCTTCACTTCAGCCTTATCTCCTACCTTCTTACCCATCAGGCCTTTGCCAATAGGAGACTGAACAGAGATTTTGCCACTTTTAAGATCAGCTTCTTCCTCTGAAACCAACATATAGGTAAACTCCATTCCATTTTTGGAGTTTTTGATTTTCACTTTCGAGAGATAAGAAACCTGAGAGGTATCTAATTTGGATTCGTCAATAAGACGAGCATTCGCAACTACCGTCTCCAGCTTAGATATTTTGAGTTCCAGGAGGCCCTGAGCATCCTTGGCAGCATCATATTCCGCGTTCTCACTCAAATCCCCTTTGTCTCGTGCTTCGGCGATTTGCTTGGCAATATCAGCTCTCCCTTTGGTCTTCATATGATGTAGTTCATCCTTTAGATTCTGAAGACCTTCCGCTGTGTAATATTGTGTCTTTGACATACTAATTGAATTCGTTGGGTTTGGAGAGTCCATATACAAACAAAACGACGGCCCCAAATTGCTTGGAAACCGCCTATTCCTATGGATTTGCTCACCAACGCCATACCTCACTTGAGCTACGGCGACAAAAAAATGCTGGGACTTTTCCCAGCATCCGCTTTATCGTTATGTAAATCCAAAGGTAATGCATTCCAGCCACTTCTCCTAAAGCTTCCGCGTAATGGAAATTTCATTTTTGGCCCTCCCCATCCATAAAATATCCTGTAGCTTTGAGCCCATCATGAGACGCCTGGGACTATATACCTGCCTTCTGTTTTTCTGCAAATTTGCAGTAGGACAAACGCCTAGAAATAGTGCCGCAGAGCTAGAAGTAAAGCTTACTTTGGCGGATTCTAGTCAGCGATTGATCCTCCTCCTTCAGCTTGCCGAAAGCTTTGGGCCTGTCGATACGGAAAGAGCCTTACAGTATGCCCTTGAGTCTATTCAAATGGCCCAAATCCAGGATGATACCGTTTCTTGGGCCAAGGGATTACTTGCTCTGGGCAACATCTTTCAGGAGCACATTTCTGAATACGATAGTGCCTTAGCTTATTACTTTGACGCCTCTCAACTAGTTGAATCGAAGAAAAACCTTGAGTACTTCGTTATTCAAAATGCCATCGCCCATACCTATCAACAGGTTGGAGAATATGCTCAAGCACTAGAAATTCTGGTGAACACGGAACTAGCTCTGGAAAGGGAAGGACATAAAACTGCCCTGGCTCAAACTCAGCTCGAATTGGGTTTGCTTTATACTCAGCTTAACCAATTGGAAATAGCTAATAGCAAGCTTGAAAGTGCACTCTCCACTTTCCGAGACAACAGCAATTATGAAAAGCAAGGAGATACCTGGCTAGCCTTGGCTCAAGCCCACCAAACCGCTGGCGAATGGCACTTGGCAGATTCCGCTTACCAGCTAGCGATAACTGCATACCAGCAAGGCCCTTATCCTCAAGGCCTGGGCCGGGCTCACTTAGGTAAAGGCCAAGTGGACACACAATCACGTAATTATGAGGACGCACGTACAGCTTGGCAATCGGCCAATGGTTTCTTCTCAGAAATTGGGGATTTGGCCGGCCTAGCCCAAGTGCAAATACAACTAGGCGCTTTGGAGCGTACCTCAGGCAACTATCCTGAAGCAAATCGCCATTTCAAAGCTTCACTCGAATACGCCTTGGCGGTCAATGACCGTAGAATGGTAAAAAATGGATACGAATCTCTCTATAACCTTTCACTGGCTTCTGGAGACCTAGAAGCAGCTGAAGAATACAAAGAGCTCTTTGTGGCCATTGGCGAGTTCGTATTCATGGAGGAGAACCAAAGGGAAATAGCGAAACTTCAAGCCCAAAATGACTTGGAACGAAAGGAATTGGAGCTAAAAAACTTACGGCAGGAACGTGAGCTACAAGAGTTGCAATTGAAACAACGGAATGGGGAAAGAAACCAACTATTCTTACTCACCATGGTCTTACTCATGTTGGCTGGAGCCGGGTTTTATTTCTATATCCGGATCAGAAGGTCCAACCTGGCACTGAGAAACACCAACAACCAGATACACTCTCAGAATGAAGAGCTAGAAGAGCTCAATAATACCAAGGATAAGTTCTTCTCCATCATCGCCCATGATGTCAAGGGTCCGTTGAGTTCTCTGAGATCCTTTGCCAACTTGTTGATCAAATACACGGATAGCTTGTCAAAAGAAGAGATTCAGAATCTTGCTACCGATCTAGACAACTCCCTAAAAAACCTTTTCAGCCTACTCGAAAACCTCCTGACCTGGGCCAGATCTCAGACAGGCAGCCTTGAGTTCAACCCCACAAGTTGGGAATTGAAAAAGGTGATTGAAGAAACTACAGAGGTTCTACAACCCACAGCAGAGAAGAAAAACATCCAGCTGTCCTATCAGCTACCTAGCACTTCTGAGGTAATTGCAGACCGAAATATGATTACTACCGTAATCAGAAATCTAATATCCAACGCGCTCAAGTTTACCGAAGCCAATGGTGAGGTGAAGGTACTGGTGGAACCTTATGTAGATGCCTTCGAAATTGCTGTAATTGATAATGGTGTAGGGATGCCCACTGAGATTAAGCAAAAGCTATTCAAAGTAGGGGAAAAGGTAACCCAAAAGGGTACTGCAAACGAGAAAGGGACTGGTTTAGGTCTTATTCTGTGCAAGGAGTTTGTAGAAAAAAACCAAGGGAGTATTTGGGTAGAAAGTGAACCCGACAAAGGGTCAACATTCCGATTTACCCTCCCTGTTTCCACTACTTCGTAAAGCGTTCATCAGGCATCCAAGGCTCCATCCTAAGGATGGATATTTCGGAGGATCTGGGATGGGATGGATTGATGAGGTAATTAGACTCTGAGTGCATTACTGCTGAGGGAACCTTCATTAGAGGAGTTCTCATTCCTTCCACCCAGGCATCTCCCATCCTTGCTAGCGAAGGTACTGCAGGATGGCTCTCCCAACCGCTAGGCAAAGAATCCTCCAAGATTTCATGGACTAGTAGGTCATCAGGTAGGCTAAGTTCTATTATCACAAAACCCTTACCTGTTAAATAGCGAATTGGGGTATTGGCAATGGTTTCCAGTGCGGCAAGTGCCCTGGAACTGGAAGTATAAACGACGGCCACTCCTTCGCTATTCCATCGGCCGCCCATCAATCGTGCCCCATAGCCAGTCAGATCCCTGTGGTAAGGAATCTTAGCTATTCTGTACAAATCCATGGACTCGGCTAGGCGTAAACTCCAAAAG
>JBCBHI010000208.1:0-7514 GCA_038525885.1 Bacteroidota bacterium | reverse complement strand
TTGCGAGGAAGTTTGCTGGGGTATCCCCTAACCCTACTATTCTAACTAATTCCATCCAGATCCGGGGCAATAGTTCACGGGCCGTATTGTAGCGGATAGAGGATGTAATTAGTTAGAATAGTAGGGTTAGGGGATACCCCAGCAAACTTCCTCGCAATCCTGCCCGGATCATCAATTCCACCGGGTATACGACCTAGCTCCTCTACCCGAAACGATCGTGAACTAAGCAAAGCTGACTCGTTCAGTACGGTTCGCTGACTGGAAGAAATCGTTACCTCCGCCAATTCGAATCGGTTTTCACTAAGCACCACCGAAAGCAGGGCTTCCTGCCCTGAGGTGATGACTACCCCGTTTTCCAATTGTGTGTTATAGCCCACGTAACTAATCTCCACATCGTATCGGCCTACGGGTAAGTTGGCGATGGCGTACTTACCATTTTCGTCCGTGGTACCTCCTCTTAGCGGATCAGTACCCAACACCTTCACCGTGGCTCCTATTAGAGGTGTTTGGGTAGTTGCATCTAGGACTATCCCACGCAAAGTTTGTTCTTGTGCGAAGATCTGGCACCTCAAAGCGACCAGACACAGGATACTAACCAATAGGACTCTGATGCGGGGAAGAGGCACGTGCAAACTCATACGAAAACCAAGGCCAAGTAGACTGGGCACAAAAGACGGCATTATCTTTAATTAATCTAAATAAGGGAGTGTAATATTGCATGGTTATGATGGTTTCTGTTTTACCCTCCTCTACTGGACAGGTAATAGCCCCTGAAATACCTAAATGAGAACCCCAGATTGAGATGCCGCCTTGGTGGTCTGTGGAATATCCTAGTGAATCCTAAATGCCATTCAAGAGCAGTGCTTCACAAACTCCTGATTGTTCCTTCATTTCGAGTTTCGTAGTTGGGCCTTGGCCACTTGCATCCTCAGAAATGGAGAAGATTATAGCAACCGATAAGTGGCTTGCCAGGCGTAATGAGCACATAACCAGCCGACTATGTTTATTATTTAAAAAGGTTCTAAATAAGCTTGGAGTGAATCATTTCCAGGTATACCTTTGCTGCTGTTTAGAATGAATCTAAACAAGCGATTTATTTCAGGTAAGGCCCTGTTTAGTATGGTTAGGTAAAAGATCGAACTAGGGCTGCTATATGAGTAAAAAGCCCTCCGGGACCATGGCTACGGCCATGGTTTCGTGAGGCACAACTGTTACGTTATGTGTCATTACAGCCAACATATTTTCCTCGCTGAAACTTTCAACGCTCAAATAACTTGGTGCAAAGTATGCCAGAGCTATTCCATGGTATATAATAACTGTGCGCTATCCTTCAACCAGAGAGAGCTAGTACAATTCAAAAAAATGCTGGGTAAGCTAACTTGTCAGGATTATAACTATTCCTTGATGGGAGAGCAGAAAGTTATGATTAAAAATCAAAAATCTGCTATGGGTGTGTGTTTCAGCGCGGATGAGGTAGAAGAACTGAAGTCGCTGATTAGCGAAGCACTCACCATGAACGAGGTGTATGGAATTATTTATACATAACTCTACTTTGCCACATGAAGAAAGGCCCCAATCAAACCTCCTTAACTAACTCCCGAGTACTTCACGATGGAGACAAAAGCTCCGCCTCACGAATAAATATCCGCATCGTAAGGCGGGCACCCTATAATTGGCCTAAGTGATTACCCAATATTCTTCAGTTATCTCTTCATAATTTTCTCAATTGGCTACTTCCGCTTCGAGCTTTTGCTCGAAGCGGCTTAGTTCTTTTAGCCCTTCTGTTTGTATTTCCCCCTTTCCATACAGGGTCAATCCTTAGGGCATTCCCATTAGGTGTACTGCTAAATAGCTGTATAACAATGTGTTATTATTTTATTTATAATTAATCTAAATAAATATTGATTAATATTTTATCCTGCTCTACTTTCGCGGCCATAAGGAAAAATTAGACACGCACATGTCTCTTCGTTGCTGGATAATTGGGATAGGACTGGGATATTTTTCGCTCTTCTCATGGCCGCTTTTTGGTCAGGAATTAATGACTCTGACTGGCCATGTTTTTGACCAAAATGGACAAAGTATTCCAGGGGCTACGGTACGGATTGGTGATTTAGGTGTTGTAACAGATCTCAACGGTAAGTTTACTGTTTCAGGAGTGCCTCAAGGCACTTTGCCGGTGGTAATCTCGGTGGTAGGGTATGAGACTCAGGAGATTGAGGTGAAGATGGAAGGCCGTAGCTATCCTCCCCTACGGGTTACTCTTCAAGAATCTACTACCGTACTGGAAAATGTTGTGATTCGGGGAAAATCCGAAGCCAGCCTGCTTAGAGAGCAGGCCTACGCGGTGGAGGTAATTGATGCCAAGCAGTTCAATAACCTGAGCACGGATGTGAATGAAATGCTAGGTAGGATTGCCGGGGTCAACGTAAGGCAGTCTGGCGGCTTAGGTTCCGGCTTCACCCTATCGCTCAATGGCTTATCAGGAAACCGAATCCGGACCTTTATCAACGGGGTTCCAATGGACTACTTCGGTAGTTCACTCACGCTCAACAATTTCCCACCCAACTTGCTTAGTGCGGTAGAAGTGTACAAGGGAGCCGTACCCATCCACTTGAGTAGCGATGCGCTGGGAGGAGCCATCAACATCACTACTACAGATGTACCCCTCAATTATCTGGATGCGGCCTACAGCCTAGGAAGTTTCAATACCCACCGGGCTTCCCTCAATGGGCAATGGATTGATAAGAAAACGCATTTCACAGCGCGACTTAAGTCGTTTGTCAATCATTCCGACAACGACTATACCATGCAGGTGAATCTGCTAAACCGGGAAACCGGTCAGTTGGATGAAACGCCTACCGAGGTGCGGCGCTTTCATGATGCCTACACCTCACGCATGGCTTGGCTGGAAGCCGGTTTTACTGAGGTGAAATGGGCTGATGAGTTCATGGTGGGGGCCATGTACTCAGACAATACCAATGAGCTCCAGCAAAACCCCTTTGTGACGGGTTTGTCCTTATTCCCCTTAGGGCAGGTGAGCACCGCAGAACAGAAGGGCATCTACACCGCTACGTACCGAAAGCAGGATGTAGGTTTGAAAGGACTTAACCTGCGCGGCTACGCCGTTTGGGTAAACTCAGAAGAGCAATACACGGATACCAGTGCGGCTCGGTACGATTGGTTTGGTGGGTTTGAGCCAGATGTACATCCTACCACCGGTGAGCTAGGCCGCAAATCCTTATTTCAGCTTTCGCGGACCAATCTGCTCACCAATGTACATGGGGAGTACGCCATCAATACCTGGCAGGGGGTAGCTATCAATGTAAGTACTAACGCCCTTACTCTGGTGGGCTCTGACGCCTTTCAACCCCGAAACAATACCCAGTACAGCACCCCCAACCGGGTAAGCAAGGGTACTTTGGGGGCCTCGTATACCCTGAAGCTATTGCAAGATACCTGGCACAATACGCTTTTCTCCAAAGGGTACCGATATAGCTTAGTCGCCAACAACCCAGATTACCAGGGCAACGAAATCAACTCCTTTTCCGATTTGCAACATCGGCTAGGGTTTGGGTTGGCCAGTACCTGGAAACCCAATGACCGTATTCAAGTCAAGGGGTCCTTCGAACGGGCCTACCGCTTTCCGGAGTCCTTTGAACTCTATGGCGACGGACTGGCGGTGATTCCTAATCCGGCCTTGCTACCCGAGCAAAGTGAGAACTATAATCTGGGGTTTCGGTGGACCCAGCCGGACCAATGGCAGGTAGAGGTGAACGGTTTTGTGCGCAACACCCGGGACTACATCCGGTTTCGGCCCCAGCTCACCCGCAGTCAGTACATCAACGACCCGATGGTACTGGCCACTGGACTAGACGCCAGTGTAATGGCACGGCTGCCCTGGGGAATCCAACTGCAAGGCAGTGCCACCTACCTGGACCTGCGCAATAGTGACCCTGAGGCTACGGTCTACCGCGACCGCCTGCCTAACGAGCCTTACGCCTTTGCCAACCTGGCAGCCACGTATGCTTTGCCTCTCCCTTGGGACCGGCAGCAGGCTACGCTGTCCTTTGTACAGCAGTATGTACACGAGTTTTTCCTGGACTGGCCTAGTATCTCCTCGGTAGATACCAAATCGGTGATCCCGACGCAGTATGTAGCCAATATGGAGCTCACCTACAGCTTCCAGGACGGCCAGTACAATCTCTCGGGGCAGGTGAGCAACCTGTTTGACGCCGAAGTCTTTGACAATTTCAATCAACCCCGGCCGGGAAGGGCCTACAGCCTCAAGGTGCGGGTGTATTTACATAATCGTTCGTCTTTTTAATCATTCATATATCATGTTTACAAGTATTCAGAAAGTTGCTTTCTTTTCACTAGCCATACTTTGGCTGTCGGGTTGTGATCCAGTTACCGTAGATCCTGATGTAGAATCGCCAGAGGAAACCGGTGTATTTGCTTTGGGTATTGAGGCGGCTACCGGTACCGACGTACTGCTTACGGTGGATTCGCTGTCGGGTCAGGAAGTATCGCCTGTAGGTCAAGGCATTGAGCAGCCCGGTTGGATGACCTTCCTGAAGATGGGGGAGATGATTATCGCCCATGGCGAAGCCGGCGATAACCAAACTACAGGGTACACCGTCACGGAAGGCCAACTGGTAGCACAGGGTACGTTCATCACCGAACTGGGGCTGTATAGCGCTTGCAATGTGGACGAAAACAACCTACTGGCCATGGGATCGCCTCGCGCTGGGTTTGAAGACCGGGTAATTTACGTGATCGACAAATCTAACATGTCCATCTCTCGCCGGGTAGAAACCCGCATCGATGAGCGCCAGGAGGAAGGTTTGGTAGCTTGGCCTACCGATATGCTCGTGCGCGACGGGCAGTTGTTCGTGTCTTACTACCTGGTAGGTGCAGGAGAGCTGGCAGACGTACCCGCCTTTGCCACTACCAATTCTAACCAGGCCCGAGTAGCAGTATTCTCCTATCCCGAATTGGAGCTACAGAAACTCATTACGGATGACCGTACCTCCGACATTGGCGTGTATCTGTCTACCACCGCTCTGGAAGAGGATGAGTCCGGCGATATTTACACCTTCTCTTCCTCCTCCAATGCTTCTGGTTTCTTCCCTACGCCTACTAATCCTAGCGGGTTCTTGCGGATTCCTTCCGGCAGCACGGAGTTTGATGACGGCTACTTCTTCGACTTTGAAGCGGCCAGCGGCGGCTACAAAATCAACAATGCCGTGTATGCCGGCAACGGCAAAATGGTCGTCCGCATGGTGATGGACGATTCCGGTTTGTGGGCCACCTACAATCCGGTTACCGAAGCCCCCGTATGTGCGATTGCCATCGCGGATTTGGAAGCTAAGACGGTAACGAAGGTAGAGGACATCCCGGCCCATGGTGGCGAATGGGGCATGGCCAACCTGGTACACGACGGCCAGGTGTACCTCAATATCAGTACCGCCAGCGGCGCTTCTATCTACGCGGTAGATCCGGCAGCGGGCACCGCTTCAGAGGTAGCTACCATAGACGGCAATTGGGTGAAAGGGATCTTTCACCTGGATTGAAAGTAGGGAGAAGCTCGCATTTCAAATGCTCGTCGAAGCTTGCGACCACATTGGAAATGTGTTCGAGCGAGAGCACTGGCTTGGAACTTAGTTCCGAGCCCTGTGCCAAGCTTCCAGCTTGGCACCACCATGCAAAAGGAAAGCTTCAAGCTTTCAAATTGCCCTAGGGTTCCCAGCAGAATGCTGGGAACAGAAGAGCTTTCGAATTGCCTAAAAGTTACCAGCAGGATGCTGGCAACAGGAAAAGCCTATCATCATGAAAAAGACACTGCGGAAAATCCACCTGTATATGGGCCTGGTCTCGGGCCTTATTGTGTTTGTAGAAGCCGTAACCGGTTGCCTATGGGTGTTCCAAGAGGAAATCCGGGCCGTGACGGCCCCTACGCCCAAGGTGACGCCTCAGGACGTGCCCAAGGTGAGCCCTACCCAAGCTCGCCAAACGGCGGAGGCCATATTTCCAGGTCAGACCATTCATGGGATCCTGTATGACCAGCAGCCGGACGAGGCCATGCACGTCATCTTTTATGATTTTGAGCCCGAGTTTTATGCTTCCGTTTTCCTCGATCCGTACACCGGAGCGGTGGTGGGTACGGAAGACTACCTCGATAGCTTTTTTGCCTTTGTGCTGCGGGGGCACCTGTACCTCTGGCTGCCGCCCACCATCGGCGTGCCCTTGGTTTGGCTAGGTACCATCTTGTTTTTGTTCATCATCATCACCGGTTTTGTGTTGTGGTGGCCCAAAAACAAAGCGGCCAGGAAACAGCGCGTATGGTTCCGCTGGAAAAGCACGACCCGCTGGCGGCGTAAGAATTTTGACTTGCACGCTATTCTCGGCTTTTATGCCGGAGTACTGGCCTTCATTATTGCCTATTCTGGGCTTATAATGACCCTGGCCTTCGTTCGTGATGCTACCTATGCGGTTATCGGTGGAGATAAGTCAGCAGAATTTGTGATTCCTGTAAATAAGGCCAGTGGGCCGATGGTCCTGGAGGATGAGGTGGCCCCTATTGATCATCTGTTGGGCCACCTGGAGGACAACTACCCGGAAGCAGAGCAGTTTGAAATTCATTTTCCGCCGGTAGACTCTCAGGCCATCTATGTGGAGGTTACTTACCAGCGCGGGGTATACTATAACGGCGATTACCGCTTTTATGATTCCCATACCCTGGCTGAGCTTGATCCCCATAGTGTGTACGGGGTTTATGAGACAGCTTCCATCTCAGATGTAGTCTTGCGCATGAACTACGACATCCACGTGGGGGCCATTGGCGGTTTACCCACCAAGATATTGGCATTCCTGATCAGCCTGACCATTGCTACCCTACCCGTCACGGGTACCCTACTTTGGATAGGGCGAATACGAAAAAATAAGAGAAAGCAAGCCACTAACCGTCGGGCACCGTCTCCAGTGCCAGCTTAATGATATTTCCTTTGGCAGATTCCCGAGTCCCGCTGGCAGGCGTGATTCCCCTACGTCCTCGAAATAGTCAACATCCAGCTACTTCAGCCTTGCAGGCTCAGTCCATTGTAAAGGCACTGATGGTAGACCAGACCCACCTGCATTGCGGTATGCAGTCCTCATATTACCGCGTCAAAGAGGAATATGGAAAAGGGACTTGTGACACCTATGCATTTGATGGCCTTCAAATAAATCTGCTCGATGCTAACCTCAACCAGCCGCTATTTTCAGATTTTCGCGTTCGCGAACCCGTCATGGAACTCGCTTTTGTATCTCAGGGGACTCTATTGGTGCAACCTACTATTGAGATTTCCCCCTTCGTAGTCGAAGCACAAGAAAGCTATCAGGAGTACGTTCCGGAGTTCTTGGGCCGATTCCACTACCTGAGCGAAATACCGTTTAGAGGTATTCGTATTTCCTTTAATCAGGAATTTCTAGATCGGCATCACCTCAGTGAGCCCTACGCCAGGATAGAAAAG
>JBCBHI010000207.1:0-7520 GCA_038525885.1 Bacteroidota bacterium | reverse complement strand
ATCTTGTAGATCATTTTTTGTGATGCTTTGGTGAGCATTGATGTTCTGTTGAGAAGTGCCAAAAAAGGAACGGATGTCACTCTGTTAGCCGGATTGGGACTAGTTCAGGTGTTTTCAGTTGGGTAAATACCACCGGTACCCGGGGGAGAGTAGCATTCAAGAAATTCTAATCACTGAATACCCGGAAGGCCCACAAAAGGAGTATCTTTCTGTAAGCAACAACCTTTATTTTCTCATGAATACTTCTTCAAAATCCAGTAACCGCCGAGCCTTCCTCCGTAGAAGTTCACGCGTAGCCCTGGGGGCAAGTGGTGCTTTGGCTCTGGGCCAGGTAAGTACTGGGGTGGCTTCACCCATGCCCTTGCAAGAAAACGCAAATGTATTTGGCCCGCGGGCCGGCTATAGCCCCATGGTAAGCAACCTGGTCTCTATGATGAGCTGGATGCGCGATGTGGTACTCGGTTCGGTAAACGGCATGTCGGTTTCGGACCTGGATTTCCTGCTGGACGAGGAGGCCAATTCCATCGGGGCCATGCTGATGCACCTGGCAGCCACCGAGCGCTTCTACCAGCTCAACAGCATGGACGAACGCCAGTGGGGTAACTGGCCTGCTCAGGATAGAGAACGGTTTAATGTGGCCATGAGCCTGGGTGACCGTGGCCGGGCGCAGATCAAAGGGAATCCGCTGAGCTATTACCAGGATGTGCTGGGCGAAGTAAGGGAGGAGAGTTTGAGCCGTCTCCAAGGGCTGGATGATGACTGGCTCCTGAGGACCGACAACCGCTTTGTGTGGGGGCCTACCAACAACTACTGCAAGTGGTTTCATGTGGTGGAGCATGAGTCCAACCACAACGGTCAGATCAAACTGATCAGAAGTCGGATCGCCTAGCCCATTAGGAGTATCGCTTGCGGTATTCTACCGGGGTAGTGTTCATGATGCGTTTGAACACCCGGTTGAAGTTGGACAGATTCTTGAACCCGGACAGAAAGCTAATTTCGGAGACGTATTTGTCAGATTTGACCAGCAACCGACAGGCATGGGTAACCCGCGCTTCCAACACCAAATCGAAGAAGGTTTTGCGTGTTACGTTCTTTACAAACTTGCATAGCGAGCTAGGGGTCATATTGAGTTCGGTGGCTAGCTGGGCCTGCGAGAGGTCAGGATCGCGGTAGTGGTTCAATACATAATTATATACCTTCTCTATCCGGCTACTGGTTTTGTAGCTGTTCTTGGGTTGCTCGTCGTACGTAGTGAGCAGAGCGGTGTCCTCTGCATGGGCCAATAGATTGAGCAGGTTGAACAAATTCATCAACCGTTCAAAACCTGAGGACTTTTCCATCTTACGGATCAAAGAAAAAGCCTTCTTGCGCGTGGTAGTGCCAAACTTGATACCCCGTTGGCTTAGTTGCAGCAGGTGGTCTACCTCCTTGAGTTCTGGCCGCTCCATAAAGCTGTGCCCCAGAAAATCCCGCTGAAAGTTGATGACTGTCTGTTCCGTATGTTCATCGGTGATCCAGCAGTGGGGTACATTTTCCCCTATCAGTACCAGGTCATCAGCCTCATAGTTTTCAATGTTGTAACCCACAAAACGCCGTCCCTTACTCACGGTGGTGAGCGTAATCTCATAACCCGGATGGTAGTGCCATACGCCTGCCGAAGTAACGTCAGACCGCTTCTCGCGCACCACCTGCTTGATGGCAAAGGAGTGATCGGCATTGTCGGTGAGTCGTTCGAAAGAGGGTTTCATCGGAATAGGACAATTTAAGTATGTGAGTGGTCCAACTATTACTGATTTAGTATCAAGTTAAAGAAAATATGGGCTGGATAATGGTAAAGAGGACAAAATAGTATCAGCAATGGAAAAACGATAGTCATTAAAGTGCTATGGAAATGGCAAAATTTGATCCTGTTAAATGTGGTTTAATCACATTTTTCTTATCAATGAACTGATATTTTCAAAATATAATGCACCAAATATGAATCGAAGCTACTACCTCAGGCTGATGGTACTCTTTACCATCCTGCCTGTATTCCACCTATGGGCGCAAAATGGTACTATATCGGGTGCCATCAAAGATGCAGTAACGGGCGAGGGTTTGATAGGGGCCCAGGTGTATGTTCCGGCAATGTCTACAGGTGCCGTTGCAGATATCGATGGAAACTACTCCCTGGAACTCCCCACTGGTACCTATACTCTCCAAGTACTTTTTGTAGGATATAAGACTATAGAACAGGAAGTGACCCTAAATGCCGGGTCGCAAACCTTGAATTTTGAGCTAGAAGAGGACATCCTGGGGCTGGACGCGGTGGTGATTACGGCAACCTTTGCAGAGCGGTCCTTGTTCAACTCTCCGCAGTCCGTTTCGCGGCTAGACGCTGCCGCCTTGGGCAACCTGACGGCCAACAGCCAAGCAGACATCTTGCGTACCGTACCCGGCATTCATGCCGAAGGGGGTGGGGGCGAAGTGGCCTCCAATATCTTTGTACGGGGGTTGCCCTCCGGCGGGCAGTATCAGTTTACTCCCTTGCAGGTAGATGGCCTACCGGTATTGAGCGCCTTTGGTCTCAACTCCTCGGCACATGACGTATACTTTCGCAACGACATCGGTATCCAAAACCTCGAATTCGTACGGGGCGGGGTGTCCACCCTGTTTGGTGCGGGTTCGGTAGCGGGTATCATCAACTATACCAGCGTAACAGGTAGCCTCACTCCTGAGAACAAAGTAGTTATGGAATGGGCTAGTGGGGGCCGGGCGCGGACAGAGTTCCTTTCGGCCGGCCCCATCAATGAGCGTACCTTCTACGCCATTTCGGGTTTTTACCGCTATGACGCCGGGCCGCTGGAAACAGGCCTGCTTACCGAGGGGGTTCAGATCCGCGGTAACCTAAAGCGGGTGTCCGAAGATGGTAACGGTACGTTCAAAATCTCCGGGCAATACATTGACGATCATGTCCAGTTCTACCTGCCCTATCCGCTACAAAACAACGATGGGGTGTACACGCGGCCTACAGGCAACGACGGACAGGAAGTGTTCACCATGCTGACAGGTGCGGCTACCGAGTTCTCATTCGATACCCCCAACGGAGTGTTTGAAACGCCCATCGAGAATGGCGTAGCCACCAAGGGAGGCTACCTAATGATGGACCTGCAGCGTTCCTTTGGCAACGACTGGTCACTTTCGGCCAAAGCCAAGTATGCGGACTACGATCACCAGTTCAACCTCTTTTTGGACGGTGATGGCACCCACAACGTGCCCGAGACGCAGGCGGGCTACCTCACGGACCGGAACTTGCCGGGTGGGGACAGCGCTACTTTTGTGTATGTAGACAACGGTGAGGAGCTAGCTGATGATGATTTGCTTTTCGAAAACCGGGTATTGGACCGTGCGCGCCCTATGCGCGAAATGGTGGCAGAAATCAACCTGTCTAAGGAAATTGGGCGGCACAACATCACGGTAGGTACGTTCAATAGCTACACCCTGGCTGAGGATAATAACTGGATCTGGAACTACCTGGGCGATTTCAGCAATAGCCCCAGAATGGTAGGCCTGAGCTATGTAGATGCCACTAGTGGCGAGACCCTCAACTATTCTACCGGAGGGTTCATTCGCGGAGCGCAAACCAGCAACCGCCAGCACGCTATGCGCAAGACGGCCTTCTACCTGGCCGATCAGTTTGTAGCGAACAACTTTAGCCTGGACGTAGGCGGGCGGTTTGAGACAGCCCGGGGCTACATTACCCGTGAAACGGGCGTAGGCACCAATACCTTCCAGAAGGGCGAAGTGAGTGCCTCGGACTTCACCGTAGCCCTGGCCGCTTTGTATAAGCTCAATAGCAATACCAACCTGTACTTGAATGCCTCACGTGGGTATTTCTTCCCCGAGATTCGCTCTGTGGCCTTTTCCAGCCCAGGCGAAACGCAGTCTTACGAAACAGAGAATATCCTACAGGCTGAAGGGGGTGTGAAGTACGGAGCCGGGAACTTCTCCGGCAACGCAGCCGCCTACTTTGTGGCCTTGCAAGACCGCCGTACCGTGGATTTTGTGAACGACGGCAGCGGTGGGGTAACGGAAATGGTGGAGTTCCAAAGTACCCGAACCATAGGGGTAGAGGCCAATGTGAACTACTTCATCCTCCCCGTTTTGAATGTATCGGGTAACCTGACCTACCAGCAGCATCAGCTGACGAAAAACGAAACGGAGCCTGAGCTGGTGGGTAACTGGCTGCGCCGGCAGCCCCGCATTATGGGTATGGTAGCGCTCAACTTCAAAAACGACCGCTTTGATGCCAGCATTTCCGACAACTTTATTGGGCGCAAGTTTGCCAATACCTCCAATACGGTAGAACTGGAAGGATACGGTATCGTCCGCCTGGACGGCGGCTACACGCTGAATTTGGGTGACGAAGAAACGCTGCGATTGGGTGTTTCGGTGTTCAATCTGTTGAATGCCGATGGCGTAACGGAGGGCTCTCCCCGCCAGGGCAACGCCCAAATACAGGGAGGAGAGTTTTTTGTAGGGCGGCCTATTTTGCCCCGCCGGGTATTCATCCGGGCGGCCTTCAATTTTTAATGGCGACCAATGTAGTACTACAAAAAGGCCAGGGAAGCATTGCCTGGTCTTTTTTCAATTCCAGATTCTATGAACTTAACAGCAGATTGTAAAAGGATATTAACCCAGAACTGGCGAGACGGCTATACGGTGCCGAGCCCCAAGCTATACCCTTTCCAGTGGAACTGGGATTCGGGTTTCATTGCCTTGGGGTATTTGCACTATGATGTGGAGCGGGCCTTTCAGGAAATGGAGTCACTCTTTCAGGGCCAATGGGCCAATGGTTTTTTGCCTCACATCGTCTTTCATCAGGCAGAGAAGTACCAAGACGGCTATTTCCCTTCGGCTAACTACTGGAACTCCGGTGTGTCCCCCCATGCGCCCAAGCTAAAGACCACGGGCATTACTCAGCCGCCCATCCATGGCTACATTCTGGAGCGGCTGTACGAAGCCGACGGCCCTTCGGACCGCTTGGGCAAGCTGTTCGATCAGGTACTTGCCTACCACGAGCATCTGTATGCTACCCGGGATATTCACCAAAACGGACTCCTAGCCATTTGGCACAACTGGGAGTCGGGCATGGACAATTCCCCCTGGTGGGACGAGGCCCTGGGCCGGATCCCCGATTCGGAACTCGCCAACATTGCGCTAGACCGCCGGGACAACAAGGTGGTAGCCAACAGTGCCGAAACCCGTCCCACGGACGATGAGTATCGCCGTTATTTATGGCTACTACAGACCCTGCAAGGGCAGCAGTTTGGCAATGCCCCGTCTGGCTTTCCCTTTCAGCTGGCCGACCTCACCGTCAACAGTCTGTTGTTGGCCTCTACCGAAAGTTTGATTCGGCTAGGCCCCTCTCTGGGCCGCACCATGGAGGCCTGGGAGGCCCGGCTGGCGCAGGGCAAAGCTTCCTTCAACGCACTCCTTTGGTCTGAAGAAAAAGGATACTATTTTCCCTACGACTGGGTAGGCGAAACCCAAGTGCCCTACATCGGGGCTGCGTGTTTCTTGCCCTTGTTCGGGGGTATTCCCAGGCAAGCACAGGCCGACCGCCTCGTGTCGCACTTGGCGGACTATGACCAGATGTACGGCGTGCCGTCTTTTGATCCCCGGCAGCCACAGTATGAGCCCAAAAAATACTGGCGCGGGCCTATATGGGTGAATATGAACTATATGATCTGGAAGGGACTGCTGCGCTACGGCAAAACGGCCGAGGCGGATAGCCTGAAAAGCCGGACCTTGGAGATGGTAGAGCGGTACGGCCTGGTAGAATACTACCCGGCGGATACTCAGGAAGCTACCGGATACGGAGCTGAGGACTTTAGCTGGTCGGCTAGCCTGGTGTTGGATATGCTAAATAGCTGATTATGAACGGACTGGACTACGTAATTGTGGTGGTGTACTCCCTGGGATTTATCCTGTTGGGGTATTTCTTCCGGGGCAAGAAGAACAAAGCGGAGTATTTCCTGGGGGGCAAGTCCTTCGGGTGGTTGCCCCTGGGCTTGTCTGTGATGGCTACTCAGCTGTCCGCCATCAGCTTTATCTCCGCGCCCGCCTTTGTGGGCCTCCGGCCCGGTGGGGGTATGCAGTGGCTCAGTTTTGAGTTTGGTGTGCCCCTGGCCATGATATTCCTTTCCGTGTTCCTCCTGCCCTTTTTGTATCGGGCAGGGGTAGTCAGCATCTACGAGTATCTGGAGCGCAGATTTGGCCGCAGCACCCGGCTGCTGATTAGTATTGTGTTTCAGGTGAGCCGCTCCTTCGGCACCGCCGTTATGGTATATGCCGTTTCCCTCATCCTCATGAGTATTCTCGGTATCCCCTTTTGGCAGACCATCCTGGTGATTGGGGTCATTACCGTTATTTATTCTTATCAAGGGGGTATGAAGGCCGTAGTGTACGGAGACATGATCCAGATGATTATCCTCTTCCTGGGCATCATCATTTGTATGGTGGCGGGCCTCAACAAGATTGGGGGCTGGTCGGAGCTGGTAGCTACCGTGGACACAGCCCGGCTCAATGCCGTCAACTTTGAAGTACTGGGCGTTGGGGGTGACGGCGAGTACGGTTTCTTCCCCATGATGATAGGCGGCTTTTTCCTGTATGCCTCCTACTACGGTACGGACCAGTCGCAGGTGCAGCGCCTGCTGTCTGCCAAGGATCTGCCTACCGTGCAGCGCACCCTGCTATTCAATGGCCTCATGCGGTTCCCCGTCACCCTTACCTACTGCATCATGGGGCTCATCATCGGCACCTTTGCCATGAGCAATACGGCCTTTCTGGGGGAGATTCCCGCTGATCGGGTAGACCTGATGATTCCCGTCTTCATCCGTGACTATTTGCCTCATGGCATCATAGGGCTCATCATTGTGGCCATTCTTTCTGCGGCCATGTCCTCGCTTAGCTCCGCCATCAACTCCCTGAGTGCTGTTACCACCGAGGATATTCTGGTGGGCAACCGGGAGGTGGACGAGGCTACCTACGCGCGCTACTCCAAAGGGGCCTCTCTGTTCTGGGGCGCGGCCTGTATCCTCTTAGCCTTCTTCGCGGGCGATATCGCCGATACCGTCATCGAAGCCATCAACAAGATTGGTTCGGTCTTTTACGGGCCCATCCTGGCTACCTTCATCGTGGCGGTGGGCATACGCTCCATTGGTGCCAAGGCCATGAACATCGGCCTGCTGGCCGGGGTAGGGGTCAATATTTACCTCTGGTTGGGGGTAGGCGATGATCTGTTCTGGTTCTGGTGGAATTTCATCGGGGCGGCCGTTAGCCTGGGCGTAGCCTTTGGCGCCTCTCGGCTGATGAGTGAAGAGGTAGTTGCCAATAGCGGATCTACCGGCACCCTAGTGGTCAACCGCAAGCACGTTCTGCTGCTTCTCCTGGCATTCGCAGTCATGGTGGGCATCAGCCTTTCTATCCTCTACCTGTTCTGATAGTCAATGAACGAGCATCAGGGAATCATGAGCAAA
>JBCBHI010000206.1:0-7536 GCA_038525885.1 Bacteroidota bacterium | reverse complement strand
GCTAATCAGATACTGCCAAGCCTTTAGACTACCAAAAGAAAGCGGTAACGCAGGCAGATAACTGTCGGAACGCGGAATCTTACCCTCCCACCCTACACAAACCACTACGGCATGACCTAGTGTTTGCCATGCCTGAATCAAGGAATCAAAAAAGGTCTCTGAAAAGCTAGGCGACCGATATAATATCAGCCCGATACGCATCAGTCATGATATAAGGTATACCCCATTGCTTCAATCTCCTTCCCAGCTACTTTTTGGCAAAGAGCAATTGCTTCGGCCGTTAATTCTCTTTGCCAACGCAAAGGCTTACCATGCACATAGGTTTTACTCTGATCGGGCATCATGCCCTTAGCCAGACAATCGATCATCTTTTGCTGCTGAGCATGCCCGGAAAAGCGTTGTAAATAGGCAACAAGCTTTCGCAACTGGTCTTCAGTAGATTCCTCATTCACCAAATCTTCGTACCGGATAACCATCGATTGGTAATCCTCTACCCAAGGTAAATACTGGGCCATGCGTTGTCCCAAGTTCGGAAAAACCACATCCGCAGGATAATCCCCCTTGGGATATTTGGGCCAGCCCTCTATTAAGAATTTAATACGCTCTTCTCGGGTAGGTAGAAAATGATAGTAGCGCCAAGCCCACAAGTCAGGCCTTTCTACCCTATCCCACCAATCCGCCATTGATAGTATAATAGCCCGGGGATCACGAAACATGACTACGTGTTTTGCTTCCATCTCCCGTAGTACGTTCGCTAAGGAAGCCTCGTAGGCCAAGTGTACTTTCATGATCTCTCCAGAATAACAATTGCGCATCCGCTTTCTCACTTGGGAGATGGTATTCACACTTGCAGGAGGAACTTTGCCTTGGTTTAGGTACAAAAAGTGGGTTCTCCGATCGTAATCCTGAAACTTAGGTAATTTCCTCAGTATATTGAGCAATAAGTGAGTGCCAGCCTTCGGAATTCCGTTACAAAATAAAGGGTAATCCCCCATCCGAATAGAATGATATATCCTTCTTCGCGAATGGGCAATTTGAGACAATAATGCAGACATTAATCAGCTTGGTTCTTAAGCCACCAATATTTATCCAATAATAAATTGTAATATATTGAATACAATCGATTGAAAAACAGCTTCATCCATGGAATTTCATGAATTGCTCCTTTCCATTACCACCACTAGGAAATACACCTATGTACTACAATTATCAAAATAGGAATTGGGGCTACTCTCTTGTTAAACATAATTGGGACACAATCCGCTTACGCAGTTTTGCTCTACCCGACCATGAAGGCCTTGGCAGAGGTTAGTTTTGGCTCTCCATCTCAAATGGAGAAAGGATTTTCCCAAAATGAAGTAAAATCACCCCATTCAGGTAAGATCCTGGATACTCTATTGCAAGGATCAAACCAACCCTTTGAGAATCCTAAGCCACCCAATTCTGATTCGATAAATGAATAGAAAGACTGGATTAAATACGGAATAACTTCCCCAAAGCTGACCTCACTCTACCCTTCTTACCGTTTTTCTCCACATAATATCCGTTGCCGTAACCATAGCCATACCCATATTGATAATAGCCGAATCTTTGCTGACGGGCATCGTTGAAAATAACGCTCACGTTCTCCACTTTACCTGATTCGTAAAGTGCATTCATATTCCTGAGAGTGGCCTTGGGAGTGTAGTTTTGACGAACGATAAAGAACGACCGATCTGCATGGGCCATGAGGATGGAAGCATCGGTCACAATACCAAGAGGTGGAGAATCAATTACTATAAAATCATATTGCTCCTGTAGAGCACTCACTAGTTCCACCAACCGGTCAGACATCAATAGTTCGGAGGGATTTGGCGGAATGGGGCCTGCACTGATTACATCCAGATATTGGTAGTGAGTACTCTGAACAATATCATCTAGCTCAGCTACCCCTGCCAAATAATTACTCAGGCCATTGTCATTATGCAATCCAAAGTCAGTGTAGATTTTTGGCTTTCTCAGATCAGCCCCAATGAGTATAGTGCGCTTTTGAGAGAAGGAAAAGACGGAAGCCAGGTTGATAGAGCAGAAGGTTTTCCCTTCATTGGAAATAGAACTGGTAATCACGAATACTTTGCTGGTCCCATCAGCCCCAAAAAACTGAATGTTGGACCGGATACTCCTAAAGGATTCTGCAATCGCAGATTTAGGTTTATCGAATAATACCAGATTGGAATTATCCTTATTGTGCCCCACCATTCCCAAGTATGGGATTTTGGTGGTTTGCTTCAACACATCAATGTCTGAAACCTTCTGGTTGAGAAGTTCCTTCACCAAAATGAGCCCTACTGGGAGCATCATACCAATAAACAGGGTCATGATATAATACTTCTGCTTATCTGGTGAGATAGGCCTTGACCTAAAACTAGGCTCCTGAAGTATTTGGTAATCCCCAGTGGTGCTGGCTCGTGCAATGCTTGCCTCAATTCTACGCTGAAGCAGGAGATTGTACAGTCCTTGGTTAAATTCAATGATCTTCTGACGATACAAAAAGTCCCATTCCTCTCTCAACACATTTTCCGCCTTGGACTTAAGCTGATCAACCTTACCGCGCTGCTGCTGAATCTTGAAAGAGTTACTCTCTTTCATCCGGCTTATGGACTCTAGAATAGCTTGCCGCACTACCTCAAGTTCACGATCATTCCGGTCTTGCTCAATCTGAGCCATAGGATTGTACACATACTCCTCTAGCTCCAACTGTCGGTTGGCCAAGCCACTACTCATGTACTGTTGTACCAACCCAGAGAGCTGTGGTGAGGAAACCCCAAGGGTGGTGGGCAGCACCACTTCTTCGTTAGGTAGCTCAGTTATATATTCCTCCAGATAAACAATGTACCTCTGGGTAATCTCTAAATCCGCTAGCCCGTCAAGCAGCTCGTCCATTTGCTCTAGCAAATAACCTGACCCTAAGGCTACATCTCGGTTATTCAGATTGATTGAACCTAAAATAGCATCCGCATACCGAAGGCTATCATACAGAATATCCAGCTGCTCGTTGATAAAATCGATGGTATTGGTAGCATTCTGGTTCTTCTCTTCCAGGTTTTTCTGAACGATTGTATTGACGTAAGCCTCTAGAAAAACAACATCCTTTTGTGGCGTAGGCCCGTCCACTCGAATATTGAGGATAGATTTTCCCCTCTCATTGATCCTGAGCCGAGAACTAAAATCACGCACTATATCGCGGGTGCGGTTGATGAAGAAGAGGTATTCTTTCCCAATCGCACTACCTGCCATTAGGTCAACCTTGAATCTGAACCCATTCAGCTCCTGATACTCTCCAAATCTAAAAGTCTTATCTACCAGTATATTCTCCCAAGACTCGGATTCCGAAACTAAAGAATACTCCTCACGGCTGAGAGCTTGCAATTCAAATTCCACCTGTACGGGAACTACCGTGGAGGCAGTATCCCAGCTAAGTTGAATGGGACTACTCGGGAATTGCTCTTTGTCCTTAAGCTTCCCCTTCCGAATGTAGGTAACACGGAAGTCTAGTTTTCTAATCACCTCCTCTAGTAATGAACTGGAGGTGAGGATATCAATCTCCTCTTTGATAGTCCTCCCTGAAGAGAAGTAGACATTACCATCCAAGAGATCCGTCTGGTTGTTTTTGCCACCTCCACGTGAGGCGCTCAACTCCTTATTGAGAAGAATAGTACTGGACTGATAGATCTCTGTGGCGTATCGTAGCAGGCCATATGCTACCCCAATAGCGATCGCCAAAGAAATGAGGATCAAATACCATTTGGAGATAATCTTGCCAAGTAGCTTCTGTACGTTGATAGAACTCTCCTGAGCAAACCCTTGAAAATCTGACATAGACTAAATACTTACTCCCTCAACCGATCTATAAGTAACCAAAGGGTAAGTCCTGACGACACTATCCCGATTAAAAAACTCGTATTGGGCAAGGCATACAGCCGGGACGCCTTAGCATCCAACTGTGGAACTACCAGCATATCGCCTGGTTGCAAGAAGTAATTCGCAGACCCCAAAATACTTTCGTCCAGCATGTTGAGATAAAACACCTCTTGCTGACCATTACGGGTTCTCACCAACTTGACATGCTCCCGATCCGAAAATTCTGTAAAACTGCCTGCCATCAGCAAGGCATCCATGACCGTAAGCTCTGTGGAATAGGTAGTGTATCGGCCAGGGCGAGAAATTTCCCCCACTACGGAAAAGTCAAAACTCAAAAATTCTACCCGAACAATGGGGCTCTTGAATTGCGACTCCAGGCTATCCCGGATCATCTTAGAAGCCTCAGTCAAGGTTTTTCCCTCCAAAGGGATTTCTCCAATATAAGGGAGCTCAATGATACCGCTCTCACCCAGCTGGAATCCAAACAACTGCTGGAATTGGGGATTCTCTGAGGGGCTTCTTCCTCCCCCACCTTGTTGGCCTCCCCCTCCTAGTTGGATGGTTCTTTGGCGCTCAATCAATTGTCCGAATACTCCAAGTCGGTCGGTGTATTCTTTTACAAAATCATACTCACTGGGGGTAAGACTACCCACTTTCACCGAAATGATATCCCCTGCCTTCAAGGTAAGTGGGGCGGGTGGGTTGGTATAAAGACTCACTAAAGAATCTTGTGGGAGGGCATCTACTTCAAGAGAATCTTGGAAGAGGTTAACCCTTTTTGAGGGTACACAACTTGATAGTAACAGCCCCAAAATCCCCAACAACTGTATTAAGCGCATAAAAGTTTGATCCTACAATAGTCCAATCTTAGGCAAAAAAAGGGGTTCGCATTGGGGAAACCATAAAAAACCGCAAAAAATTGTCTTTTACTAGGAAAAAATCGGAGAAATAGAGGTGAAAACAGTGATTTTCTTTCTCATTTAAGAATAATTGGTATCTTTTTGCCTCGTTGAAAAATTCAATTGTTCCTCCTCCAACACATTCTGCTGCCACATGAAATGGATTAGAGTAATCCTAACGTTGGGACTAACAGGCTTATTGGTATGGTTTTGCCATCATCGGCAAGTAATTTCCGGTACACCTGTCCCTCCCCTAGGCAAATTCTTTAACCCTCAAGCTGGCTTTTGGCAAAATGCAGAGGCCCCAGATACTCCACCCATTTCTCCCAATCTGGAACTAGCTGTTCAAAATCCGGTTTCGGTGGTTTTTGACTCTTTGTTGGTTCCGCACATCTTCGCTGACAACAATTACGACCTGTATTTTGCTCAGGGATATACCACTGCCAAATACCGTCTATGGCAGATGGAGTTTCAAACACATTTTGCAGCCGGTAGAATTTCGGAGCTCGTGGGTTCGGCAGCCCTCTCCTTAGACCGAACTAACCGGAGACTGGGATACGTGGAGGCTGCAAACCATGCACTCATGGGTATTGAAAGCAACGCAGAAGTGCAAGGGTCTGTAGATGCCTATGCAGACGGAATCAATGCTTATATCAACTCACTTGCTTACAAGGATCTCCCCTTCGAATACAAGCTGCTGGGGTATGAGCCAGAAACTTGGTCTACCTTAAAAACTGGCCTTCTGCTCATCTACATGGGTAGTAACCTCACTAGTCGTGATTATGACTTGCAGAACACTAATATGCTGAAACTGCTGGGCATGGAGCGGTTCAATTTCTTATTTCCAGATTATCCTCAAGGAATTGACCCAGTTATTTCCCCTGACCACGATTGGAGTTTTGACCCCAGCCCTGTTGCTATTCCTGACACCCCCTATTACGAGGCTTATACTCCTGACCTAATCGAAATGTCAGATCCTGCCAACGGTTCTAATAACTGGGCAGTGAGTGGAAGTAAAGCCCACAATGGGACCCCTATTTTGGCAAACGACCCCCACTTAGGGCTCAATCTACCCTCTTTGTGGTATATGATTCAATTGCATGGCCCAGGAGTAAACGTAAAGGGAGTTTCACTGCCCGGTGCCCCTGGGATCATTATTGGCTTCAACGACAGTGTGGCCTGGGGAGTGACCAACGGGGCGCAGGATGTAAGAGACTGGTACGCCATAACCTTCAGGGATGAAACCAAAAAGGAGTACTTGTATAACGGGGAATGGTTGAAGACTCAATTCCGGGTAGAAAACATTCAGGTGCGAGGATCAGAGCCCTTTCTAGATACCATCTGCATCACCCATCACGGCCCCGTAGTGTACGACAGCGGCTTCCCCTCCACCCAAGAAGAAAAGCGTGGATATGCCCTACGTTGGACACTTCATCAGCCCAAAGAGGAAATGAGAGCTTTTTATGAGCTCAATCGGGCTGACAACTATGCGGATTATGAGGCTGCCCTTCCGAGGTATGGCATCCCTTCTCAAAACTTCGTTTTTGCCTCCTCAGCAGGGGATATAGCTATGTGGCAACAAGGAGATATTCCATTGCGCTTCCCCAGGCAAGGGCAGTTTCTCATGGACGGCACCACCCCTGATACTCAGTGGCAAGGCATTATTCCTGCGGAGCAAAATCCCAGGCAGCTGAACCCAGAACGCGAATTCGTTTCGTCTGCCAACCAAATTGCCACGGATGAGAGTTATCCGTACTACATTATCGACAATGGCTTTGAGGATTACCGAAACCGCCGTATCAACTCTCGGCTCAATGAAATGGATAGTATACGGGTGGAAGACATGCAAGCATTGCAGATGGACAATTACGGACTGAAAGCTGCAGAAAACTTGCCCTTCATGCTTGACACTCTGGATGAGGGCTCTCTGTCAAGCGCAGAGCAGGCTGTTTATGACTTGCTATCTCTGTGGAATTATATGTATGAGCTAGATGAGCAGGGCGCCGTAGCTTTCGAACTTTGGTGGGACACTCTCTATAGCATGGTTTGGGATGAGTTTGCTGCCAAAGACTTGGCAATGCGCTGGCCTGACCATTATCGTACTAGCCAGCTTCTCAAGGAACACCCAGAGGATACCGTATTCGATATTCGATCCACTCCTTCGCGGGAATACGCGGTAGATGTGATTCGTAAAAGCTTTTCTGCAGCTAGTAATTTATTTGCTGAGGTAAAGGCTGAAAACAAGGACACTTGGGGGCCCTATAAAACGACCCAACTCACTCACCTTTCTCGCCAAACCGCACTCAGCGTCCAAGGACTACCCACCAATGGCTATCGGCAAATTGTAAATGCCACCAGCCAGGGCCATGGCCCATCTTGGCGGATGGTAGTAGAGGTAGGAGACCAACCTAATGCCTTTGGTGTATATCCTGGTGGGCAATCGGGCAATCCTGGCTCGCTATTTTATACCAACTTTGTGGAAACCTGGCGATCTGGCCAATATTATTCGTTACCACTAATGATCCGGCCTGACTCCACGGCAACTACTCTGATGGTTCAACAAATAACTCCCAAAGACTAATGCGTTTCTTACTTCGGATCTTACTTATCGCTGTGATTGCCATTGCCTTTCAGCTAGGATTTGGATGGCCGTGGTGGAGTATAGCGGTGGCAGGGGCCTTTGGCGGGCTGTTAGTAAAAGGAAATGGGCTGGGGTCCTTCTTCAGTGGTTTTTTAG
>JBCBHI010000205.1:0-7539 GCA_038525885.1 Bacteroidota bacterium | reverse complement strand
CTGGAAGAACTGCCTAAAGGTCATAGCGGAACCAAGAGCTTGATCGGAAACACGGTAGTGAATATAAGCGCTAACGGGTAGGCAGGGCAAATCACCTAGCAATTGTGACCACTACCGAGAAAAGGTTACTCCGCATTCTTCGCACAACGGAAACCGGTATGGTTAAAACCGGAGTCGCGGCTAGAGCTCATCCGGCGGGAAGTGCGGTAACCACTACAGTAGTCATCATTACAGAGGAAGGAGCCCCCACGCATCAGGTGTTTGGGTGACTGCGGGTCCGAGGGATCGAAATACACCGCCGAGCCTTGCGGATTGACGGTTTTGCCTTGGCGTTGCAACTCTTGGTAGGTGCGGGCATCGTACTTGTCCTGGCACCATTCCCATACGTTGCCGGCCATATCGTAAAGGCCATAGCCGTTGGCCGGGTAAGAGCCTACGGGTGCGGTGGCATAATGACCGTCTCTGAGATCATTTACTACCGGAAACAGACCCTGCCAAAAATTGGCTTGGGCCGTAGCCTCTTGTGCTGGGGTATTCCCCCACGGGTACACTGCATTGTCGGTTCCGCCCATAGCCGCCCACTCCCACTCTGCTTCCGTAGGCAGGCGTTTCCCGGCCCTCTGAGCGTAAGCCGCGGCATCCTCCCAGGCAATGTGTACTACCGGATGGTCCGTACGGCCCTCCAAGTCAGAATCCGGCCCTTCGGGGTGTTGCCAGTTAGCCCCTACCGTCCATTCCCACCATTGGGAGGGATCGTGCAGAGGCACCGGCTGGTCCGTAGACCGAAATACTAATGAACCGGCCGCCAACAGCGAATCAGCCCAGCGAGGCGTACCCGGTGGTAGCTGTGGCTGCAGCTCCTCCCACACAATATCCCGTTCTGCCAGGGTGACGTACCCAGTAGCGGCTACAAAGGCGGCAAACTCAGCGTTGGTCACTTCAGTAGCGTCCAGAAAAAAGGCGGGTACCTCTACCTCATGCTGAGGATATTCATCAGGGTACCCCTGGGCATCTTTCGCCCCCATCAGGAAGCTACCCGATGGGATGCAGCGCATACCCTCGGGTTCGTCAGGCCGTTGCGCGTCTGAGCAACCCAAACAGATAGTGAGTAGAAAAAGCCCTAAGAATCCTCGGATGATCATGGAGCCCTGAAGGTAGGGGTGCCGATCGAAATTTTGGGGGCTGATAGTGCTAGATTGCAAAAAAAGAGGACCAGAAAAAGCATCCGGATAGGGTCCTGTCTCCCGTAATCCTTAGCTACGATTTGGCAAATGAACCTCGGCTAGAAAGCATAAGGGTATCCGAAGATAAAATTGCCGCCACTCAGCCACGCGGTGCTGTCCGTGCCTTGCAGTACCATCTCCCCACGTACCGCAGCCCGAAAGGAGACCGAACCGCTAGCCTGCGGGGGCAGAAAGTCCTGAATAGTCAATTGTACCTCCCGGGCATTCCATACCGCCGTAGGTTCTGCATTGCGGCCACTATCAAAAAACACCAGCGAGAACTGCGTAGGAATCTCCAGGTCTCCATCATAGCCCGTACGGGCATACAGGATAGTATCTTGCTGCCCTTCGAACAGCATATGCATCTCTACGGTGGGCAATGTACTATCCGTAAGTTGGTAGAAAAACCGGCCGTACGTATCAGTGCCTTCAGTAAACTCCCGCACTACCTCCCGGGCATCCAGATTGCCCACTTTGGTCATATCTGCCTCGTCGAAAGCGTATTCGATACCTTGAAACTGGAAATACAGGGAGCCGCCGGTGGGCAAAATAACGTCTTCGGATTGGCAAGCAGAGAATAGACAGAGCAGGGCCATACACGCCCCTACCCAACGTTGCGATTGGTTCATTTGTGTCCTGATTATTGATGAGTAAACTGCACACCTACCTTTGAGAGCCAAGCAGCGCAATACGGGTGGCCAACCCTACCAACTGGCTTTTTTTGGTGTACACTAGCATAATTCAGAACCCGGTAGAAGGAACACCCCTATTCATTGTTTTTTCACGAAAAAAGCCTGCGCTTAGGGGCACAGGCTTCCAAAAACAGGGTGTTATAATGATGCGTTACTCTCCTAAGGTGGGTTGCTCCTCGATAAATCCTAAGTCAAGCAGGGCGGGTACGTCCGCATTGGTCACCCCTACTCTGAAGAAGGATTGGGCTGGGCAATCACAGGCTAAGCATACCCCGCCGTCAATAGCCATCGGTACATCCTGAGCCAACAACAGATCAATGTCTCGCTCTGCCAGGTAGGCAATCATTTCCTCCACCTCAGGAATAGCCGCCAAGTCGGTACCTACCCAAGGGTCTGCGCATTGGGTTTTCTGGTAATACAAGATGGTGTAGTCCGATGAATTCATCTCCAAGGTTACCTCCTCCAAACTGCTATTGGGATCCAAACCACATTGCAGAGTTTCTCCCGTTTTGGTTAGGCTGGCGGCAATGTATAGGCCGTCCACCTGCAAGTTGGAGTCCCACTCTTGTACCGTAAAATAAGTTCCGTCAGTAAACACCGTCCAGCCGCAGCCATCGGCCGCAATGAGTCCGGTATCACGAACCTGAATGAGGTTATCTACCTCAATTCCCTCTACAATCTTCTGAGATAAATTATCACAGCTGGCAAGTACCACTATGGCACTGAGCAAAAAAATGGGTTGTTTCATAATTCTAAATAAAGTCTAATTAAGACAAGGCCTCGAAAGCGACATTTCTGAAGCTATATGTAGTGAACTTGTGAATTGTCTGATGGACTCCATCAAAAGCTTTCTGACTAGGGGACCGACTGAAAGTGTAGGAAGTTGCAACACCGTTGCAGTGAACAATTATTTGTGACGAACGTCAATTGTTACTTTACTTACCAGGGTCTTGTTCCACAAACCCAAGTGCCAGCAGGTTCTCTACATCTTCATTCACTGCCCTTACTTCAAAATATGATAGTGCGGAGCAGTTGCAGGCCGTACACACCGGGTCTGGCGATTCAATATCCAGCGCTTGAGCGGTCACCAATCTAATGTCCCGTTCATACACGTACCCTAGCATGGCCTCTATACTGGGTTGAGCACCCGGCCGGCTAACATCCCAAGGATCGGCGCATTGCGAACGCGCAAAGTACAACACCGTACTGTTACTCACATTCACCTGAAGGGAAGCTTCTTCCAGCCCAGGGGTAACATTGAAACCACAAGCGACAAAATTGCTTAGCCGGGTAAGCTTACCAGATACATATATGCCACTCGTTTTCAATTTCCGTGGGATATCCGCAGCCGAGTAGGTAGTATCGTTGGACTGGAAAGTCCATCCGCAACCGTCCGCAGCAGGTGACCCAGAGTCCTGGATAAGAACAAATTGGTTCGAAGAAAGACCGGAAACCGGCTCTAGAAAAGGAGGCTCACAGGAGGAAAGGCTACCGACGCCCAAGGCGAGTAGGAGAAGTGTTGTACGCATGGCCATCATGAGGGTAGTGTTACCGAACAGACTCCACATTCTTCGGCGAAGTTGCAACTTACCTCCACCCCCGAGAACCGCGCCTACCGCTTATGCCTCCGAAAGGCCCAACTTTTTTGGGCGCTCCTCCCCTTTCAATACCGCCTCATCACCTGCGGCTAGCCGCTCTTGCGCATACTGATACCCAATCTCAAAAATCTCCTTGGTTCGGTTGACGTCGAATACCTTGTACCCGTGCAGGCGGTCCGGCTCCCAAAGCAGATCAGCCGATTTGCCCTGGTCGTCAGCATTGTAATTGATCGCCATCATCAGGGTGCGCTCCATCATCGACTTGAAGTTGTAGCGCTTCTCTTGAGGTTCGGGCCTCACGGGATTACAATGCAAAGCCAAAATGAGGTCTGCCTTACCCACCAGCGGGGTCACCGGCATATTGGCCAGTATACCTCCGTCTACGTAGGTGTAGTCCCCAATCTTAACGGGATTGAAGATGATAGGCAATGCCGAACTAGCCAGCAAGGGTTCTACCAAGGGGCCTTCTGTAAACAGGTCCGTGCGGCCCGCTTGCAAGTTGGTAGCCGCTACCGTCAGGGGTATTTTGAGAGCCTCAAAACTATCCTCAGGCAGGTATTTAAGCAGGTACGCCCGGGCCTTATCTATCTTGATAATGCCCCGGAAATTGACCGCCGGGCGCAAATACTTCAGGGCAGCACTGCTGGTGTAAACATCATATATTTCGTCAGGCGAATAGCCACTGGCATACATGGCTCCGGCCAGGGCTCCGGCACTGGTACCGCTAATGCAGTCTACCTGGATGCCTGCCTCGTCCAAAGCCTTTAGCATACCCAAGTGCGAGATACCCCGGGTGCCCCCACCTGATAAGCACAGTCCTAGTTTCATAGGATTTCGGCCAAAGGAAAGGTACGGTCTATGCGGATGCCCTTTTCAGTCCGCTTCAGGGTAGCACACTCGGCCACGGGATCGTGCTCAAAGAAGATCACCCAGCCCTCCTCGGCGGCTTGCTCCAAAAAGGGAGCCTTCTCCTCCATAGTGACCAGCGGGCGTACATCATAGGCCATTACCCAAGGCATAGGCACATGCCATTGCGAGGGCAACAGGTCCGCCCCAAACACAATAGTTTGGTCCTTGTACTTAATCTTGGGCAGCATTTGCTTCTCCGTGTGGCCATTGGCATAGATAATGTCAAACTGCGGAAAGGGCGAACCCGCTTCAGGATCGATGAATTGCAGCTGGCCACTCTCCTGCATAGGCAGCAGGTTTTCTTTCAAGAAACTAGCCTTCTCCCGTGGGTTGGGCCGTATAGCCCAGTCCCAATGGGCCTGGTTGGACCAATAGCGGGCCTTACCAAAGGTATTTTCTAAGGTGCCTTCGGCGCGGTCTTTCCATCGCACCCCGCCCCCGCAGTGGTCAAAGTGCAGGTGAGTCAGGAAATTGTCCGTGACATCGTCCAGCCCAAAACCAGCAGCCTTAAGCGAGCCTTCCAGAGTAGCGTCCCCGTGCATGTAGTAGTGGCTGAAGAACTTTTCGGATTGCTTATCCCCTATACCGTTGTCAATGAGGATCAGTCGGTCTCCATCTTCTATGGCCAGGCAGCGCATCGCCCAGGTGCAAAGGTTCCGCTCGTCGGGCGGGTTCAGTTTTTTCCAAAGCGGCTGTGGTACCACGCCAAACATGGCCCCGCCATCCAGTTTAAAAAATCCGGTATTGATTACATGTAGGTTCATAGGTAGTCTTCGATAGCTGTTTTTAAGCGATTTGCCTCTTCGTAAGCGCGGGTATGGAAGCCCTGCCGCCTACCAAGATGACCTAACTGAGTGTACACAATATTCCGGAATCTGCTTTCTACCAGAAAGCTCTCATCCAGTTGATTATATCCCAAAAATTGAACTTCATTCATGACAAACGGAGACATATAAATTCTCATATGTTCCTCCAGAATTTCATCTCCTATTTCCAAGGAGCCATACCATATGGTATACAATTGCACTATTTGTCTTCGTAGGTCCTGATCCCGAATCAGGGTAAGCTCCCCTGTGGAGGTCATAATATCGTAGGTGGTGCGCTGTGGAGCAAAAGGGAAATAGAATCCATTGGCAAACAAGTGCTCCGCCACCTTACCGGGCCGGGTTCTACTGGGATACCGGGTAAAGGAAATGAGGGTGTCCAACTGAGACTTTTTCACAGAGTCGGATTGAATTATCACTACCAGGCGTCCCATATCCTCGGCCAAATCCTCCAACATGCTTGACAAATATTCCTTCTCGTGTTTGCGTGCCGTGCGGGAATCCCGCCAGTTGTTCAATGAAAAAGCAATGCTAATCCCGATGATCACCACTACCAATTCCACTCCGTGGTTTACCCAGTTTATCTTTTTCATACCGAAAGATATGTACCCGCAGGTAAATGAAATGAAGGATGATTGAAATCTTTTGTACCGTTACCAAATGTAGATGCACCACTTAGCGAGATGGCATTTGTACGGGTGAGGAATTGCCGTAATTTAAAAGCTTTCGAAAGCCATTGCCATATGAAAAGACGTTCCTTCCTGCGCCGCGCCTCCCTTAGTACCCTTGCCGTAGGTACCGTAGCCCCACAGCTGGCCCAAGCCCAGAATACAAGACCAATCTCCAGAAGCCGCAAAGCAGATGGCCCCGTGATCCTAAGTACCTGGACTCACGGCAGAGAGGCCAATACGGAAGCCTGGCGAGTATTGGAAGAAGGCGGCTCGGTACTGGACGCGGTAGAAAAGGGAGTGATGGTAACGGAAGCGGACCCCAACAACCAATCGGTAGGCATTGGGGGCTTGCCCGACCGCGACGGGCGGGTGACTCTGGATGCATCCATCATGGGTCCCGATGGCAACTGTGGTTCCGTGGTGTACCTGGAGCACATCAAGCACCCTATATGTGTGGCTCGCAAAATAATGGAAGATACGCCCCACGTAATGATGGCGGGCGAAGGGGCCCTGGCCCTGGCGCTTGACATGGGGATGGAAAAGGAAAACCTACTGACGGAGGCCTCGGAAAAGGCCTGGAAAAAATGGCTGGAAACCAGCCAGTACAAACCCATCATCAATATTGAGAACCACGATACCATAGGGCTGCTAGCCATGGACGCCCAAGGGGATATAGCCGGAGCGTGCACCACCAGTGGCCTGGCTTACAAAATGAACGGCCGCGTGGGCGACTCGCCCATTATTGGGTCAGGTCTGTACGTAGACAATGCCATTGGCGGGGCGGTATGCACAGGTATGGGCGAAGAGGTAATCAAGTCGGTAGCTAGCTTTTTGGCCGTAGAGAAAATGCGGGACGGAGCCAGCCCACAGGAGGCTTGCCAGATCGCCATCGACCGGATTATGGAGAAAAGCCCCCACTACCAAGATTTTCAAGTAGCCATCATTGCGCTAAACAAATCAGGGGAGATTGGCAGTTATGCTATACATCCGTACTTCAACTACGCCCACCATACGGCCCAGAAGAATGTACTGATAGACAGTAAGTCTGCGCTATAACCGACCCAAACTGCATGAAGCCCCAAGCTGCGCTTGCCACTATTTCCCAACAACTAGCTGACCAAGGGTACGTCTCGGACACCCAACTAGCCATGTCTTTGCACCTGAGCAGGCAACTGGGCAAACCACTACTAGTGGAAGGGCCTGCTGGTGTAGGCAAGACTGAAATAGCTAAGGTAATGGCCCGGGTCATGGAGACAGATCTGATCCGCTTGCAATGCTACGAGGGCCTGGATGCGCACCACGCCCTATACGAGTGGAACTATCCTCGGCAAATGCTGCACTTGCGCATGCAGGAAGAAAACGGTACTTCCATGGAAGAAAAGGAGGCATCGCTGTTCAGCGAAAAGTTTTTGCTGCGTCGGCCCCTGCTGCAAGCCCTCACCCACCCCAAGCCCGCGGTGCTTCTGATAGATGAAATAGACCGGGCCGATGAAGAGTTTGAAAGTTTTCTGCTGGAAATCCTATCGGATTGGCAGATAACCATCCCCGAAATGGGCACTATACAGGCTACACACCGCCCGGTGGTGATCCTGACCGGCAACCGAACCCGCGAGCTCAGCGAA
>JBCBHI010000204.1:0-7550 GCA_038525885.1 Bacteroidota bacterium | reverse complement strand
CACAAGTGTTAGCAGTAGGTTGGGATCCAGTTTTGCCAAGCCAATATGGACTAAACCTGTTGGGGCAATACCGAAGGCAAAAGACTTTTGGGGCCGAAGGGCAGGTACAGCCTTACCTCAATGGCCAGCTATTGGGACATATTGAACCCTATGCTGGATTTAGAATAGAAGGTGGCTATTCTACTCAAACTAGCCGTGAGTTGCGCCGCGAATTTGTGTATTTACCTGTACCCCTTGGGCAAGGAACGCATACATGGCAGGATGCCAATAATGATGGCCAACAAACCTTAGATGAGTTTGTAGAGGCGATTTATTTTAATGAGAAACAATATGCCCGATTCTTTGTGCCCACCACGGACTATATTCCAGCACAAGGGCAACAAGGAAATGTGATGATTGCCTTGGCCGCTCCCAATAGTTGGCGTGAAGGAGGATGGGGACAACGTCTTGTTTCCAAGGTCTCTTTTCATGGTAGGTGGGAGTTCCGGAATAAGTCGGATCTGATGACTTTAGCAGTGCCTTTAAGTAAAACCGTGCAGCAGAGATATACCCTCTATGTTAACCGAGGAGGTGTACTTTGGGGGCTGGAAGGGGGATATGTCAGTCACCAAAGTTTGCAGCAACTTTCTCAAGGCCCTGAATCCTTTGATAATAGTCACTACTATGCGGAGGGTAGGTGGAACCTTAGTGCGAAGAATGCATTGGTATTGCGTTATGAAAATGGGCTGCGGACCCGTAGTGCTGATTTTTGGGAAGGACAGTCTTGGGAACTTGCCCACCATATACTAAAACCGGAGTGGCGGTGGGTGATCAGTCAGCATTGGCGTTTAGTGGGGAACTATCGTTGGCAGAAGTCTCAAGAATCCAAAGTGCCTAGTCACTATGCGGATTTGCACGAGCTGCAGGCTCAAATACAATGGCAACCTGGGGCAGTTGCACAATCTCTGTGCGGGCAGGTGAGCTACGTTGCCTTAAATTATTCTGGAAATGATGCTCGATCTCCTATTGCCTACCGGATGTTAGAGGGCTTACAGCCGGGTAACAATTGGAGGGTGAATGTGGATTGGACGCATTCCTTACCAAGTGGTCTTCAACTTACCTTATTTTATGATGGCAGAAAGGTAAGCGAGGTGGGTTGGGTACATGCAGGCAATGCTCAGATTGCCTGGGTGTTTTAGGAAGTCCGTTCTCTAATGGTATGAATGAATTTACCTGCATAAACGAATTCGCGAACCTCATCCACATCAGCATCCAGTATCTCCTCTGAAGTTCCTTCCCAAGCTTTCCGACCCTTGTACATGAACATGATGTAATCTCCAATTTCAAGGACGGAGTTCATGTCATGGGTAACCACAATGGTGGTTATATCTAATTCTGTAGTAATCTCCTGAATTAGATTATCGATTTTGATGGCGGTGAGTGGATCCAGGCCAGAATTGGGTTCATCGCAGAATAGGTACTTTGAGTTATTCACGATTGCGCGCGCAATACCTACCCTCTTTTTCATACCTCCCGATATTTCTGAGGTCATTCGCTTGTTTACATTCTCCAGCCCAACCCGCTTGAGGCAATGATTCACACGGTCCTGCTTTTCGTCAAGGGGCATTTTGGTGAGGATGTTGAGTGGGAACATCACATTCTGCTCCACACTCATAGAATCAAATAAGGCCCCACCTTGGAATAGCATACCAATCTCTCTGCGAATCTCGGTTTTAGTTTCAATGTCGCAGTCCAGAAAATTTCTGTCATTGAAAAAAACATGGCCTGCCTCAGGAGTCACCAAACCTACAATGCACTTAAGCAAGACCGATTTACCTGTTCCGCTTGACCCAATGATTAGGTTAGTTTGTCCTTTTTCAAACCTTCCGCTGATATCATACAGGACCTGTTTGCCAGCAAAACTTTTGTTGATATTGTTAACCTCGATCATGTGAGTAGTAACTGTGAGAGTAAATAGTCTGCAGCCAAAATGGCAATACAACTAGAAGTAACCGCCTTTGTACTTGACTGCCCCACCTCTAAGGCCCCGCCTTGGGTATAGAAACCACGGAATGAGGAAACGGAAGCTACCAAAAAGGCGAATGCCACAGCTTTGATAAGAGCGAAAGTGACAATGAACGGATTGAATTCTACTCTAATGCCATATAAATAGTCTTCGCCACTGATTACCCCTGTAAGTTGTGCGGTGATGTATCCTCCATAGATAGAAAGGAACATAGAGAGCACTACCAGCAAGGGGAAGGTAATCATAGAGGCCACAATTTTTGGAAGTACTAGGTAGGAAGTGGAATTGATACCCATTACTTCCAGGGCATCTATCTGTTCCGTAATCCGCATGGTACCCAACCCACTGGCAATATTGGAGCCTACCTTGCCTGCAAACACCAGAGCAATGATACTAGGTGAGAGCTCAAGCATGGTCATATCCCGTACTACATTACTCACCACATAGTCCTGTATCCAAGGGCTTATTAGGTTGTAGGCGGTCTGAACCGTGGTTACGGCTCCCATAAATGTTGAAATAATAGCAACGATGAAAATGGAGTCTACTCCGATGGTGATCATCTCATCGAGGGTGTTTCGGATGTAGGTGTGAAAGGGTTCCCGGTTTCGAAACATCGACCCCAAAAAGATGAAGTACTTTCCCAGATTCTTCATGTATTCTGGCTAGTTTGCATGATTGATTTCCGAATTGGAATCAAACTGCGGAAAGGATTTTAGTTCAAAATTACAACGATGCTGAGAAGTATAAGTTCAGCAAACTCCGAGGGATTATATCGGCGCAATCTAATCAAAAACCCCCATCCGTGAAAAAGCTTGCAGTAGTTACCGGAGGATCCCAAGGAATAGGAAAAGCCCTTGTGATACGTTTTCTAGAAGAAGGATGGGAAGTGGCTACTTGTGCAAGATCTCGAGCTGGACTTGACCTTCTGCTGGAAGAGCAAGGAGGCAAAGGAGTTCATGCGCTAACGGCGGATTTATCGAAGGAGGCTGGGGTGGAATCCTTTGCCCATTTTGTGAATGATTTGCCATGGGTGCCTGAGGTTCTCATTCACAATACAGGTGTCTTTTTACCTGGAGGAATACTGGATGAGCCTGCGGGGCAATTAGAAACGATGATGAACACAAACTTATATAGTGCTTATCATTTAACCCGTGCCCTAGTTCCCACCATGGTGGAGCAGGGTAGGGGGCATGTGTTCAATGTGGCCTCTATTGCTAGTTTGGTAGGGTACGCCAGCGGAGGCTCATATGCTATTACCAAACATGCCCAATTGGGATTGAGTAGGGTGTTGAGAGAAGAATTGAAACCTAAGGGAATCCGGGTTACCACCGTGATGCCCGGGGCGGTACATACCAGGAGCTGGGACGGGATGGAGATACCCGAGGAGCGCTTTATGAAGCCCGAAGACATTGCTGATACCATTTGGTCTGCCTACACTTTGAGTGATCGCACCGTTGTCGAAGAAATTATCTTACGCCCTCAATTGGGTGACATTTAAGCCTCTTCTACCTTTGCATCACCTGAGCAGGGAACAATTATTCCCACCTCAGGTTTATTCCACAAAAAGAGCTCATTTCGTATGAATACGAAAGCAAAAGTGCATTCCATTAAGACCTATTGTAATAGCTTGGTTGAATACAACCGACGCGAAACCATCCCGGTAAATATCGGTGGTGTGTATTGCGGAGGAGATAATCCCATTCGGGTGCAGTCCATGACTACAATAGACACCATGGACACCCAGGGTTCTGTTGAGCAGTCCATCCGGATGATTGAGGCGGGTTGTGAATATGTGCGAATTACTGCTCCCAGCATTAAGGAAGCTCAAAACCTGGAGAATATTAAGAAGGAGTTGAGAGCCCGGGGGTACGATACCCCCTTGGTTGCCGATATACATTTCACTCCCAATGCGGCAGAGTTGGCAGCAAGGATAGTGGAGAAAGTGCGTGTGAACCCCGGTAACTATGCTGATAAGAAGAAATTTGAGGTAATTGACTATACGGATGCTTCCTATGAAGCTGAGCTGGAGCGAATCCGCGATAAGTTTATCCCGCTGGTAAATATCTGTAAGGAGTACGGTACGGCCATGCGGATAGGTACCAACCATGGCTCCTTAAGCGATAGGATTTTAAGTCGGTATGGAGATACTCCCGAGGGGATGGTAGAGTCCGCCCTAGAATTCTTGAGGATTGCTGAGGAGTTCAACTACCACAACATTGTCCTCTCCATGAAGGCCAGCAATACTCAGGTGATGGTACAGGCCTATCGGTATCTGGTACAGAAACTGGAGCAGGAACAACTGAAGCCCTATCCACTCCATTTGGGAGTGACCGAAGCTGGTGACGGAGAAGATGGCCGAATAAAGTCAGCCGTGGGTATAGGTACTTTGCTGGAGGATGGATTGGGAGATACCGTACGAGTGAGCCTTACAGAAGAGCCTGAGTTTGAAGTGCCTGTTTGCCAGGAGCTTGTAAACCGATATACCACTCGGTCTGGCCATGCTCCTATTCCTGAGGTGACCGAAAATCCTATAGACCCCTACTTCTACCAACGTAGAAAAACCAGAGAGACTTTGAATATAGGTGGGGAGAATGTACCTAGAGTAATTACTGATACCACGCGGCTGTCACGTAATGAAAAGAAGGCGTACAAAAATGTGGGGCATTCCTATTTGCCAGAACTAGACAAATGGGGTATGAACGATCAAGGTGCCGACTTTATCTTCTCCGGAGAGGAGCCTGTAGACTTTATGTTGCCCAATGGGCTTAAGCAAGTGCTCAATGCCCCGGTTTGGGAAGTGCAGGAAGATAAAGAATACACTTTTCCCCTGTTTTCTGTAAAGCAGTGGAAGTCAGGGGGGAGAAGGCACAGTCAGTTAAACTTTATGCGGGTAACCTTGGCGGAGTTAGATGCCGAGGTTCTAGAATCCCTTCGTTCAGATTCCACACTGGTAGCCGTATTGGATACACCCAACGAGCATTCCATGGCTGAGCAGCGTCGTTTCTTCTTTACGCTGGTGAATGAAGGGATAGACGTGCCTGTAATTATCCTGCGCAAATATGAGGATTTGGAGGAAGATACTTTCCAACTGTATGCCGCTACCGATGTTGGAGGCTTGTTGATTGATGGATTTGGCGATGGAGTGTTGCTAAGCACAGAGCTAAATTCTGAAAGGTCTGCGGATGATTGGGAAGCAATGGTGAGAAGGAATAATACTGCAGGTTTCGGGATTTTGCAGGCTGCCCGAACCCGTATGACCAAGACAGAATACATCTCTTGCCCTTCTTGCGGCCGTACCTTGTTTGATTTGCAAGAAACCACAGCCATGATCCGCAAGCGGACTGATCATCTGAAAGGAGTCAAAATCGGCATAATGGGGTGTATCGTGAATGGCCCGGGCGAAATGGCCGATGCTGATTACGGGTATGTAGGTTCAGGAAAAGATAAGATTACGCTGTATCGTGGCCAGGAGGTGGTGAAACGCGCTGTCCATAGTGACCATGCAGTAGATGAACTAATAGAATTGATTCGAGAAGACGGTAAATGGCTGGAGCCGCTTGCCAAAGAAGAGGTTGAAGTATGAGTGAAGAACAAAGCAAACAAGAAAATCAGAGTAGTGCCCCTCAGGAAAAACTGAAGGCCTCAGAGTATTTCAAGCTAGGTCCGGTGTTTTCTTACTGGTTTAGGAAAAAGGACCCTAACCGGCCTAACAATTTTAACATTCGGATGATGCATGGGATCAATAAGATCTCTATGATCATGTTTTTGATCGCCCTTATTATTCTAATTATTCGCCGATTGGGGTAATGGATATTGAGAACTACCGAGAGTATTGCCTGGCAAAGCCAGGGGTAACAGAAGAATTGCCCTTCAGCCCTGATACCCTAGTATTTAAGGTGATGGGTAAAATGTTTGCGCTTACTGATATCGAGAAATTCGTAAGTATAAATCTTAAGAGTGACCCGGAGGAGGCAGTACGTCTAAGAGAACAATACCCGGAGGTAACCCCCGGGTATCATATGAATAAAAAGCATTGGAATACCGTCCGGATGGACGGTACTCTTGCTGATTCCTTTGTTAAGGAATTGATTGACGTCTCTTACAATTTAGTAGTCGATGGGCTACCAAAGAAGGTGAAAGCTGAGCTACAAGCCTTGGGAGACCAGTAAGGTTAGTCTCCCTTCGGGATCAAAGAAATCTCAACCCGACGGTTCAATTCTCTACCGTCTAGCTCATCATCATTGGAGGCTAGTGGTTTATCCGCTCCAAAACCCTTGGTGAGAATCCGCTCCTGGGCTATGCCTTGACTAATGAGGTACTCTGCAGTGGCGTTTGCTCTATCGGATGACAATCTCATATTCACACCATCACTACCCACCACATCCGTGTGACCCTCAATAGACAAACTCATTTCTGGGTATTGAGTCATATAGTCCACAATGCGGTCTAGGTGCGTATGGTAATTGGGATCTACAGATTCAGAACCGGTACCGAAATACATGTTGCGCAAATATTTTAGTTCCAGTTGGTTGTTGTTTTCACGCTCACGTACCCATTGGCTGTTCAAGGCCAAGGGAGCAGAAGGTTCCAGAGTAGGAGTGAATCTTTCCTCTTCTTTTTCCTCCTCGGGGCGAGTACTAATGATGTCTATAGGTTCAGTGTCTTCGGTAAGTGCCGAAGCTAGAACTTGGCGGTTCTGTTCTCTCTGCATTCTTTGATTTTCCGCCGCCTCATCTATCGCCGCCTCTTGTTCAGGAGTAAGCGATGCAGGAGCGGCTTCACTTGCAGAGGCAATAACCGGCTGTGGCTCAACTACGATGGGTTCAGGCTCTACTTCCGCCTCACGACCTTCGGGTTTGGGGCGCATGTATTCAGGAAAATCCATCTGGACGATGTCCCGATCATCATGGGCTCTATCCCAAGACTCAATGTAGATTTTGGAGAAATCACCGGTAAAGGAAAAGTAGATTTCCTGTCCTCGTGAGTTAAAACCGTCCCCTAAATTGACTGGACGCCCCCAGCTTGTCCAGCTTTCACCTGTACGTTCTGCATAGAAAATATCAGCACCGCCTTTTCCCTTGAAACCATAAGAGCAGAAATACAAGCGCTTGCCATAGGGGCCTAAGAATGGGGCAAACTCGGCCCTTCCTGAATTGATGGAGCCTCCCATGTGCTGTGGGGCCCCGAAGGTACCGTCTGGCTTTCTTACACTTACATACAAATCTTGTCCCCCGCGGGAGTCTCTACGTTCCACTGCCAGAAACATTACCCCAAACTTTTCGGATACGTAAAAGTCGAAGTACTTGGAGTTATTGTAGTAGCCATCTACCATCACTGGTACTGGCTCAGAGAATTCTCCATTGCTTCCTTCTGTAGTCATGAAAAGGGGGAATTTTGCTTTCTTATCAGTGTTAACAATGAAAAGAGTTTTCCCATCATCACTGATACAAGAAAGGCCATCCGCCTTTCTGGTGTTGATAACTGAGCCTAAGTTCTCCAATTCAGACCAAGTTCCATCTGCTTGCAAATTGGAACGGTATACGTC
>JBCBHI010000203.1:0-7574 GCA_038525885.1 Bacteroidota bacterium | reverse complement strand
ATCACAGGAAAGGCCTGCTCATGTACCTGGAACAGAAATTCCATTTCGGTAAGGAGCACCGCTACTTGGCTGGCGGGGCTTATTTGCCCATTGAGCCTGGCTTTCCAGAGTCACGCCGAAACCACATGCTGCAAGACAGCCAAGTAGCGGTGCTCCTTACCGAAATGGAATTTCTGTTCCAGGTACATGAGCAGGCCTTTCCTGTGATGGCCCTGGACCTACAGCTAGACCAGCTCCCCGCAGTAGAGGCTGCACCCACCTGCGAAGCAGGGCCTGAGTCGCCAGCCTATGTTATATATACTTCAGGCACCTCAGGCAAACCAAAGGGCATCACCATTCCCCACCGTGGCCTGGTCCATTACCAAGCATGGTTTGCGGATGCCTACCTGCCCAACACCCCCAACACTACCCTGCTATTCAATTCGGTGGCCTTTGATTTGGGGTACACCACCTACTGGTCCAGCCTGCTCTTCGGGGGCAAGCTGGTTATCCTGCCGGATCCGGGATACTTTGATGCCGAGGCCTTTGTACAGGCCCTGGTAGAACATCAGGTTACCTACCTGAAACTTACCCCTACTCATTTCCGGTTGGCCTTTTCGCACTTGAAGGAGCTCCCGATACTGGAGCATCTCAAGCTGGTAGTACTGGGTGGGGAAGCCATGCACTATGATCTGCTAGCGCAGTTCCAGGGTCAAAATCCCCACGTGCAGCTAGTTAATCATTACGGCCCATCAGAGACCACCATAGGTTGCCTTACCCAGCCTATGGGGCTTCTTAAGGGGGAAGAAAAGCAAATCATAGGCAAGGCCATCGATAATAGCTACGCCTACATCCTGAATGAGGCCTTGGAACCCTTGCCTCCAGGAGTCCCTGGCGAGCTTTGTCTTAGCGGTCCGGGAGTCGCTTTAGGGTACCAAAACCTTCCTGAACTGAACCAAAAGCGTTTTCTTTCCGATCTACCCTTCCACTCCGGTCCCTTTGCCGTGTACCGTACCGGAGACAAGGCAGTCATGTATGAGACCGGCCAGGTGGAGTTCTTAGGCCGAATAGACCAGCAAATCTCCCTAAACGGATACCGGATAGAACCCGAGGAAATCGAAAAAGTGCTGAAGACCAAGGAGGGCATCCAGAAGGTATACATCCGCAAACACCAGGTGCATGGTACGGAAGCACTGGCCGCCTATTTCACGGCTAGCATATCTATTTCTTCCACTGAGTGTGCTGAAGTTTGTAAGCAAAGCCTGCCTGATTTCATGGTGCCCCAGTACTATGTGCAGATGGAAGCCCTCCCGGTATCGGCCAACGGAAAAATAGACGTGAACCGCCTCCCTTCTCCTGAAAAGGAACTCGTTAACACCGAGACCGATGACGAGGCCACCGAGCTGGAAGGTCTTTTGCTAAACATCTGGGCGCAAGTACTCGGCATGAAAGTAACCTTGCATGCTGATTTCTTTGAAAGTGGTGGAGACTCCATCAAGGCGGTACAAGTAGCCGCAATGGGCTACGAAGCCGGATATCGACTGGATGTAAAACATCTGTTCGAAAATCCCACGGTCCATCAGCTAGCCCAGGTAATCCAGCCCTTGTCCCGGCAGTCGGACCAAGGCCAGGCAGAAGGCCCTATCCCGCTTACGCCTATTCAGAGGCAGCTATTTGCCGAAAGCCCCCAGCCAGCCCATTTCAACCAGGCCTTGGCCTTGCGATTACCCCAAGGATGTACTCCTGAGCAGGTACAATCAGCCTTGGATGCTTTGGTGGACCATCATGATACGCTTCGGCTTACCTTCCCAAGCCAAGCAGGGAGTATTCAGCAGAGCTACTCAGACGTTCGCCTCCACCTGGAGGAAAAGTCGTTTACCTCCCAAGCTGATTTCACTAGCCATGCACAAGCTATACAGCGCTCCTTCAGCTTAGAGTCTGGTCCATTGATAAAGGCCGTGTATGGCACCATGGAGCCACAAAACGTGCTCTTACTGGTGATTCACCATTTGGTGATTGATGGGGTTTCGTGGCGCATTTTGCTGGAAGACCTAGACCGCCTCCTGATCAAACAAACTGCCCTCCCACCCAAAACGGACAGCTACCAATATTGGCAGAGGTGCCTGGCTCAGTACTTCGAAAACCAAGACTATACGGAAACCAGATACTTCTGGCAGGAGCAAATGGAAAGCTTGCAGGGTGGGCACCCCAGCACTACCATGGGCGAGATGCAATCCTTGCACTTTAGTCTATCCTCTACCCACACCCAAAAAGCCCTCACCATTGCAGAAAAAGGGCTCGACATCAACTCGCTGCTAGTAGCTGCCTTGTATAGCAGTTACCAATCGGAAATGGAAAGCCAAACCCTTCAGATTTTACTGGAAGGGCACGGGAGAGACCTACCCTTTGCTGAGGTGAACATTACAAGAACCCTGGGGTGGTTCACGGTACATTATCCTATCACGCTACACCCAAAGGATGGTGGTAATGACCAACAGCTGATCAAGCAAATACAGGCAACGCTGAAAAAGGTGGAAGTGCACAAGGTGGGGTATCTACAGGAGCGATATCCCGATATCAAGTCCTCAGGACTCCCCCACCCGCAGATTAAATTCAACTACCTGGGGCAACTGCAAGAGTCAGCAGCGGAAGGGTTGCAGATCCTGGATTGGGAAGTAGGCGATACTCAGGCACCGGATACCCCCGTACACCAACCGTATTTGGTATCGGGTATTGTAAAGCAGGGTCAGTTGCACCTTACGCTGACTTATAACCCCAAAGCCCCGGCGGCTAGCAAGGTAGCTAGCTGGTGTTCTACGCTGGAAAAAACACTCCAAACCTGGCTTGACCAAGAAATGGTTCTGGATCAACCCGAGCAGGATTTCACCTACTCCGAACTGTCCGATAAGGACTTGGACTCCCTGTTTGTTTAAACCCCATTCTCCAACCCTGCCAAGCACCTATGCTTTCTAAAGAAAACATACAGGATATCTACCCTCTGTCCCCTACCCAGGCGGGCATGTTTTTCTATGCCCACTTTGCACCAGACTCCAACGCATATTTTGCGCAAATGTCTTACCGGGTGCGGCTTACTCTGGACGTTACAGCGGCACAAAAGGCGCTACAGACTCTAGTAGACCACTATGACATTCTGCGTACCGTATTCATCCAGAAGAGTGCGCATGAAACCCTGCAGGTGGTACTCAAGAAACGAGAGATTGAGCTACAGTATGAGGACCTAAGCACCCATTCTGCCCCCGAAGAATATATAGAAGCCTATAAAAAACAGGATGTACATACCCCCTTCCAACTAGGAAAAGATGTGCTGATGCGCCTGGCCATCTTCCAACTCAAGGAGCGGGAATATGAGTTCGTTTGGAGCAATCACCACATCCTTATGGACGGGTGGTGTAGAGAATTGCTCATCAAGAGTTTCTATTCCCTATACCACCAGTACGTACAAGGCAGCAAGCCTCAGCTACCCACGGCAGCGCCCTATAAGGAGTACATCCAATGGCTGAAGCAGCAGGACAAAGAAGAGGCCATGGCCCACTGGGGGGAATATTTGAGTGGGTTTAGTATGACCACCGAAGTACCTCCCAACCTGACGGAATACGGGAAACCTTATCTACAGGAAATTCACCCAGGACAGCTGAGTTCCCAGCTCACCCAACAGATAAAGGAAGCTGCTGCCCTCCATCGTATTACTACCAATACGCTCCTTTTGAGTGCCTGGGCCTTACTGCTGGCGCAGTTAAATGATGTGGACGACGTCGCCTTTGGTCAGGTGGTGTCCGGCAGGCCACCCGAGGTACGCGGCATTCAAGATATGGTAGGGTTGTTCTTGAACACCGTACCCGTGAGAGTCCGGCTAAACCCAGATGCCACCCTCCAAGACCATATTGCCCAAATCAGGTTGGCCAACATAGCCTCTAAGCCCTATGAGTACACGGCCTTAGCCGATATCCAAACGCTGACCCCGGTCAAGGAGAACCTGGTAAATCACCTGCTTACCTTCGAAAACTATCCAGAACTCTCCGACGCAGAAGGCACCTTGGAAGTACTAGCTATGGACTCCTTCGAGCAACCTCATTACCCCTTCAACCTGGTATTGAATCCAGGCAAAGAAAACTGGGGCTTGCGGGTCTCCTACAACGGTCATCTGTACTCTGCTTCCTACATCCAGGACATCATCCGTCAGTTTTCGGTCATGGTAGAGGCCTTGTGTAGTCAGCCAAAAACCACCGTAGGTGAGCTATTTGGCCAGGTGAAAGCACAGCCTGTACAAGCCCATCAACTCCAAACTCCCGAGTATGGATCGCTGCCAGCGGAGCTGCAACTACCCCAGGCAGGCACTTGGGAGGTGATTTCCACAGCTATGCATCCAGTACCTATCGGGGGGCTAGGGCAGCTGGGGATGACTCTGCCTGCGGGCAACTCCATACCCGACTGGGCAAAGGGATTCGCTAGCTCTACTAGCGGGGACACCCACACGGTACATCTACCCTACCGTGCCCAGCGGACTAGCCAAAATGAGATTCGGCTGCTGGGCACCCACCCTGCACAGGCGTACCTGAAAGGCTGCCCGGTTGACACCAACTGGCTGCAAAATGCCGTGGCCTTGCACCCTCAGGTAGAAAAAGCTGCCGTGATAGCCATTGAGGCCACTGGCGAGCACCCTATTTGGGTAGTGTACGAGGGAAGTGCCAGCACCAGGGACTTGCAAGAACACCTGCGGCCATGGTTTGCTGAGCACCAAATACCCGCACATTGGAGAAGGGTAGATCAAATACCTGCTTCGGAGGCCGAAATACATTTGCTCCTACACCCTTCCCAGGAAATACAAGACTGGAGTGGGCACCGGGAAACCGTGAAAGCCTATTGGCAAAAGCTCTTTCCGGGCCAAGAACTGAGCCCGGAGGACAATTTCTTCGCCATTGGGGGCACATCCTTAAATATCATGCAGCTGTTTGGTCTGCTCAAAGAAGACTATCCTGACTTGGTCAAAGTGGCCGAATTATTCGATGCCCCTACTATTTCCGCGCAAGCGGACCTACTAGCCGAACGTTTGGGAGCGGATGCCGCCACCGACGACGCCTTTGAGGTACTCAATTTCTAACTAAAAGAACCTACGTATTGGAATCCCATGACATGGTGTATTTGCGCAGAAATGTGCAAATAGAACCCCTGGTCAACTATTGGTATGCCTGGATTCACCTGCTGTCTCCAGCTACCGCGGCCCTCAACCTTACCCGTCGGTATCTGCCCATCATGAAGTCGTTTGTGGAGTCTCCACGAACCCATGCGATGGCCGTAGCCGACCCCCGCATGCGGGGAGGTCCCTTTATTGACTTGCCCGAAGACCGAGCGGAGGAGGTGGGCCAATTGGTGCAGGACATTGAAGCCCATAACCCTCAGATACTGGCATTTACTGAGGCCGTAGTCCAGTTACACCAGCTCCTGGAAGAGAAAGCCCAAGGTTACTGTTTGGAACCCCTCTATCAGGAAATCCCCCCCTTGCTTAGAGGCTACGTGGAGCTCTACTACGACATGAATAATCGGCCCGCCTTCCGGTTTTTCGAGGCCATGCTTTACAAGTCGCCCTTCTATATGCGGGACCGGCAGGTGATTGCCTTTTCCAAGATTGAGCAAGACGGCGACCGACCCTTCATTCTGAGTACCCCAACGCTGCCTTCCAGAAACGCGCTGCAGCTCCCCATCCCGTTCGACAGCCCGGCTCTGGACGAGCTGTTTAAGATGAAGCGGGCACCAGGAAGTCTCAAGGCAATCCGGGAGGCCTTGCAAGTACCCGAAGAACACACCGAGGCCTTCAATTCTCTATTCACCACCGAAACCCCTCCTGCCTACGAGCCTTACACGGGGGACCACATGCGCATCCGGTATTTCGGACACGCCTGTATTCTGGTGGAAACTAAGGACGTAAGCATCCTAATAGATCCGGTGCTGAGCTATACCTATGACTCGGAGGTATCCAGATTCACTTATGACGACTTGCCGGATACCATCGACTACGTGCTCATCACGCACAGCCACCAGGACCACATCCTGATGGAAACGATGCTTCAGATCCGGCACAAAGTAAGGCACATCATTGTGGGCAGAAATATCGATGGAGCCATTCAAGACCCTTCGCTAGCCCTCTTGCTCAAGGAACTCAACTTCACTGGGGTGTTAGAAATGAGGGAGCTGGAAACCCTGGACATTCCCAATGGGAAGATAACCATCCTCCCCTTCCTGGGTGAGCACCACGACCTGCACATTGCTAGCAAGCTAGGCTATCATATCAACCTGGACGGCCGTTCGGTACTCGCCTTAGCAGACTCCTGTAATATAGATCCTATGCTCTATGAGCGCATTCACCCCATGGTGGGCGATGTAGATGTTCTCTTCATCGGTATGGAATGCGATGGCGCTCCGGCAAGCTGGGCCTACGGTCCCCTCTTCATCAGTCCTTACACACGTGACAAGGACCGTTCGCGCCGCGGCCGCGGATCCAACTATCCTGAAGCCATAGACATCGTCAATCGCTTCAACTGCCAACAGGTATATGTATACGCCATGGGCCAAGAACCCTGGTTGCGGCATATCCTAGACTTAGAACACGACGATTCTTCCAATCCTGTCATCCAAGCCAAAAAGCTGATTGAGGATTGTGAAAGCCGAAATATCCTGGCCGAAAACTTATTCGGCGAGAAAGAAATCATACCACAAACAGCATTAAAAACTACACTAATAACATGAAAACGGTAAACTACATTATTCTCGGAGCGGGACCCGCTGGTTGTCAACTGGCTTATTTCTTGCAAAAAGCTGGAGTAGACTATAGTATCCTGGAACGCGGGGCCGAACCCGGCACTACCTTCAAAAAATACCCAGTACATGGTAAGCTCATCAGCATCAACAAGGTACATACCGGAATCGACGACCCGGCTATCAATCTCCGTTGGGACTGGAACTCACTACTGAATGAGGACCAAAAAATTAAGTTTGGAGACTATACCAAAGAGTACTTTCCCGATGCGGTGGTGATGGTGAACTACCTGCAGGATTTCATCAAAGAATACCAGCTCAATGTGCAGTACAACACGCACATCAGCCAGATAAGCCGTGAAGGAGAGGGATACAAGCTTAAGGATAAAGAAGGCAACGAGTACCTGGGCCAACGCTTGATAGTGGCTACCGGAGTCAGCTTACCCTGGGTACCGGATGTTCCGGGGATTGAACACGCCAAGCCCTATTCTGAGTTGTCTCTAGACAAGGAAGAATACACCAACAAGCGGGTGTTGATACTTGGCAAGGGAAATTCAGCCTTTGAAACGGCCGACTACCTTACGGACACCGCCGCGGTTATTTTCGCCTGTAGTCCCAACCACATAAAACTCGCCTGGAGCTCTCACTATGTCGGTCACCTACGTGCGGTGAATAATAACTTCTTAGACACTTATCACCTTAAATCCCAAAACGCCGTATTGGATGCCCATGTACTGGGTATTGTCAAGAAAGGAGAAGAATACCACGTATCGCTGGCCTACCAGAACGAAACGGACGAATCCGAGGTATTGGTATTTGATAAA
>JBCBHI010000202.1:0-7582 GCA_038525885.1 Bacteroidota bacterium | reverse complement strand
AACGGATCCTCCCCCCCACCTTCCATCACCCTGCCCCATCGGGCATCGTGGGATATGTCCACCATAGGAGCAAACGTCCAGTTGATACCCATGGCAGTGGCCTCGGTAGCAGCTACCCGGGCTGACTTTTCGATGGCTTGCAAATCCCAACTTGCTGCCTCACCTAGGGGAATGGGAGCCAGTGTTTTGTGACCATGGATCACGTCCATACCAAATATGAGTGGGATACCCAAGCGGGTCTCTTCCACCGCAATTTTCTGCAAGGCCCGTACGCGATCTACGCTCACTACGTTGAGCACTGACCCAACCCAGCCCTTGCGCAAATGGTCATACTTGGTCTTAGAGTCGCCTTCGTTGGGAACGGGTCCGGTTGCATCCCAAAACCCGTTGTATTGGTTCATTTGACCTACTTTCTCTTCTAAGGTCATCTTACCCAGAAGATCCTCTACCTTCTGGTCAATACTATCTTGTACATGAGGAGATTCCATTTTTGCACTCACAAGCCATGCCCCTCCCAGCAGGCCCACTACTAATACTAGAAAAAGAACTCTGTTTCGATTCACAACATGTAGGATTTAGGTTCTAGGAAGGCTACCTGGCCTAGGGCAAGCCAGAAAGCACAAAATCAATCCTAAAACTTTGGACAAGCCAATGGTTTTCTAACCTCCCATTACCTGTAGAGCCTAAGGGTATTAGGAGTTTTTCTATACTTCAAACTTCCTTATTGTGGCTCCCATTTTTAGGGGATTATGTTTCATTTGGCAGGGGGAAATCATACCCGGGCCGAAACAACAGGTCAACGTGTCGTCTTACAGAGAGTATTTATCAGCAAAGTATTAGGGATTCATAACCCAAAATCCTGGGTTCACTTTGGTCGTGGGAGGTTGACTCGGACGTGAACTTCAAATTGAATAAAAAATAAACCCCTCCCGAAACCGGGAGGGACTTAGTCTGCATAATAACATGAAGATTGGTTTTCAATCAATCCCGATCGATGTGCGTGCGTCGGGGCACAATTAAACCTATTTCAAAATTAGTAGCACTGGCGGAAGGACACCGGGGGTATATAGTCCACCCTTGGGGGCGTTTCCTATAGCCTCCTCATATCCTACCATTCTCTCAAGGAAAATTGCCAACGGGAGAAATCAACAGGCGGAAACTATACTTAAGGCAATAGGAAACTTAGACCTCAGCGTACTACCAACCTGAATTCGGGATCAGATTTGGGCGTACCCCCTTGCCGTCGGCACTCGCTACCAAGTGGGGCCATCGCTGGAAACCCTGGCAGGGTCCACTTAGGAATAACAGATCCTATGGCAATAGCAAGCTCCAAAAGGTTACCCAACTACTTTTGAGACCCTGCCAGGGTTGGGCCCACCCCACTTGGTGAGCTTAGACAATGCGGGGCCGCCTAGGCCTTGCGTCCCTCACGCGAGATCCACGATCGCTCATTACCAGCTGGTTATACCTTGTGTTTATTCCGAATTCAGTTTACGAATCATTCACCTACAGCACGCGAGGCATCCACAAGGAAACCGTAGCACCAAACAAACCCAGGAGAGTAGCCAGTGTAAAGAACATCAGGATGACACCGTAGGCCCAATGACCACCAGCATGCTTAGATTTTTTCACAGCAAAGTATATCTCAAGCAACAGCAAGGGCAATAGGTATTGGTTAAAACTAAGCACCACCAAAAAGGGCCCCGTAAAGGTTTCGGCGTCAAAGCCTACGGGGCGTTGCCAAATGAGCAACCAAAACATAAGGCCAACCCGGAAAAACCACACCCCGCTCATCACCATAAACAAGCGTAAAGACCACCGCCTATGGATAGCCATTTTGCGAGTCCAGGCATACTTAATGGTAGAAACTGAGAAAGCGATAATCAGCAAGCCATTGAGGGACGTAGCAATAGCGTTGAGCACGCTACCTACAGACCCCCTGGTCCATAGTATAAATAGGCCCGTAAGGGCAATGGTGACGCCCGACATGATGTAAATGCGGCCGTTGATGCGGTGGAATTTTGGAAAGCGGTTGCGTACCTGAGGGATGATCTGCAAGGGCCCACCAATGCTTACCACGGCAGCTAATAAAACATGCATCACCACCGAGACGTTGCCTGGGGCATCTCCTGAAACGATACCGTGGGGCATGGCGGTGTTCCAGGCATCCCAATTGCCCGTGGCAGTAGCTATGCCATATAGGCCCAGGATATAGAGGGTGAATATGGCTTGCCCAATGGCAGCAATGATGAACCAGAGTTTGCCGCTAAAGGAAAGCCATTTTGCTGAAGTAAACGAAGAGAAACGCGCTGGCTTGACCGTGCCAGCTTCAGAAGCCTTGAGTCCTAACATAGTTGTGCGAGTTAAACTTGACGCAAGTTGTCAAGTCACTGCCCGCCTACACTTCACATTTGTGAAGAAATGAAACTGCCAGGCATTAGGCCGGAAATAGCCTTACTGAGCGATAAGCTAAGGAAGAGGTTCCAACTCAGATTCGGTATTACCTCACCTGATTCTTTTCTAAATAATGGCTACTAGGCTACTAAATTGGCGCGAATGCGACTCAGGCTACCCGGATTTATTCCAAGGAAGGAAGCAATGTATTGCAAGGGTACGTTGTGCAACATACCGGGATGAGCCTCCATGAATTTTAAATAGCGCTGCTCGGCAGTGAGGGTGGTAAGCTCTTCTAAACGCTGCTTATCCTGTTCCATCAGCTGCCCAAACAACTGAATGGTAAACTCCTTGATGATGTTGCCGTGGGCATATAAATACTCGTTTGCTTTCTGATTGGCCCGCAAAAGGGTAGCATCAGTGAGGCACTCTATGGTTTCGTTAGAAAAAGTGCGGTTGGCAAAGTGGGTGTAGGAGGTGAAAAAGCGGCCTGGGCCTCCCAAATCAGCAGTAACCTCCCGACCCTCCTCATTGAGGTGAAAGTTGCGCAAGTACCCGGCGGTGATGAAGTACAAATGCTGCGGCACATTGCCCGGGGCCTCCAATACGGTGCCCTTAGGGACATTAATGACGTCCATATGAACATAACACATCTGCCGGTCTTCCTGGGGCATAGGCATAATCTCCTCTACCATGTCAATCAAAAATTGGAAAGCAGGATGCGGCATCATGGTCTTCGTAGGTTTGGGTGGGTACTGGGTAGATGGAAGGTAAGAAAACATAGTTGCATGGCCGAAACTATTATTCGGCCATCAAGTTAAATCTACTTAGCTTTCCACCCTTCCCTTGCCCCCACTGCCTAGGCCTTTGAATATGAAATGTAGTACTGGGAAATACGCGTACCTATCGCAGGATCTGGCCGAAACGGCTTTAGTAGATCAGCATATCTACAAGGGATTTCTGGTGCATGAAGGCCCGCAAAACGTATACGAATGCCAGGTGTGCGGGCACTGGCACCTTACCAGCAAGGCCCAAACCCGCAACGAACGCTTGCAGCAGATGTACGACTCAGGCGAAATGAAAAGGAAGCAAGAGGCCAGCCAGTGGGACCAGTGGCGTTAACCAGTAATGCACCCTCCTTTCTAAAGGCACCTACCTACCCTATCCCTTGGAGATTAACGGGTTTTCCCCTTTAGGGTCTCCATTCGCTCACGATGGTACTCACTCCCACTAATTTCGTACGCCTGGGTAACCAACGCTAAGGCCTTGGCAAAATCCTCCGCCTGCTCATAGTAATCCGCCATACTATCATAGGCATTGGCACTTTGGGGGTAATACATCATACCAGATTCAAAAAACATCTTTGCCTTATCCATTTGCCCCATATCCATGCTCATATACCCACTCATGTTCATCAACTCCTCTGGATAAGGCGGCACGGGATACCCAAAGTACCTTTCCAGTTTTTCAGCCCGGTACTGAACAATGTCAGCTAACTCCTTCGCAGGGGATTCGAAGTTGTTAAACTTAGCCGTCTGCTCCATTTGAAACCACTCAAAAACATTGATTAGCCCTTGGCGGATAGCGGGAACAGGGACGGTACCGTGTAGATCCTGCGCAAAGAAGTCCTGAGAATACCGAAATCCTTCTTGCTTTGCACTGGCTGCCAGCTCTCCAAAAGACAATATGGAGCGAGAAAATAGGGTAAAATCAGTAGCATCCTCCATCACGTTTTCAATCGTGACGCTGGGGTCAGCCATATGCAACTGACCACTCATGGCTATGTACAAGCCCTTGTTTTGCAAAGGAATGGATTCCCAGTTTGCCCTGGCCTGTTGCAGAAGCACTTGTTGATCCCATTCTATGCTGGGATCTATGGCCAGATAATTGGCAAAAGCCTCGGGATGCTGAAGCAGCACATACACTGCAAATAGCCCACCGTACGAATGCCCTATCAAGGTTCGGTAATCCGTCACCGGATACTTAGTCTCAATATCCGGCAACAATTCAGAGATGAGGAATTGGCTAAAGGCTTCCCCACCACCCGTAGGCTCTGGGAAAGGCATTCCATACTTAGTCTCTACATGGGTAGGCGTGAAATCCCGGGTGCGGTTTTCAGCATTGGACAGGCCAACCAGAATCATTTCCGGCATGAAACCGCCACTGTAAAACTCATGTACGGAAGCCAAAGTGGGCAGCCATACTTCTCCGTCTAACAGCAAAACCAAGGGGTATTTCCGGTCCGCATCAGGAGTATACCCAGGCGGATAATGTACCCAATAGGTGCGGGACTCGTGGAGCACCTCTGAGTATACGCTGTCTTGAGTACCCACCTGCGTGAGATACGCAGAGTTAGTTTGGGCTGTGACTATATGGTAGGCAAAAAAGGGCCCAACCAAAAGGAAAAAGATCTTAAGGCGCATCGTGTTGTTGGTTTTCTCTACAACATACCCAATTGGTTAGAAATAGATTTCCGTTTGTGATGATGTGCCCTTAAGCATGAGAATTCCTGGGGTCTCCTTTGGATTGAAAATAGGATTCTTATTCGGTGGTGGTTTCTAGCAGTCGATGATAGCCTTTGACTCTATTTAAATATTTAAACCAGGAAGTTTGGAATACCTTCAACGGTCCCCACCTACCATAATATAGTGTATATACTCCCCTGTGTATCAATTGTATAGGTATATCAACCTCTCCAGCTAGGATCAAATTATAGGACCGGGGAAATAGGTGGGTTAACGTAAAAAGACTTTATAAATTCCTTGATAATTTATGATACCTAAAACCCATTAAATAACACCTACCATGTTGAGTTATCGTTCCCTCATTGTTTTTCCTTTTCTCTTAACCTGCCTTCCACTTATCGCCCAAACCCAAGTTGGCAGCAATATCATTGGCGAGGCAAGCAGCGATGGTTTTGGCTCCAGAGTAGCCATTTCTGCTGATGGTACCCGCATCATTGCCAGTGCCCTAAACAACGACGGCACCGCCAACCTAGCGGGGCACGCCCGGGTATTTGAGTTCTCTGGCGGCACGTGGTCTCAGGTAGGAGCAGACTTGGACGGTGAGGCTGAGAACGACCGCTTCGGTCACCATGTCACCATCTCTGCCGATGGCACCCGGGCTGCGGCTAGTTCCCCTAGAAACACAAGCTTGGCCGGACACGTGCGGGTTTACGACGAAAGTGGCGGGGTCTGGTCTCAAGTAGGAGCTGACATTGATGCAGAAGCCGCCGGTGACCAATCTGGCCAATCCATTTCGCTTTCTGGAGACGGCTTCAGAATTGCCATCGGAGCCCCGCAAAACGATGGAAACGGCGGGGCTTCTGGCCACGTGCGGATATTGGAGGAGAGCGGTGGCGTTTGGTCGCAAGTGGGAGCTGACATTGACGGGGAAGCCGCCGGGGATAATTGCGGGCATGCCGTGGCCCTCTCCAATGATGGCACGCGGTTAATAGTGGGGGCAATAAGCAACTACGGTACAGCCTCTAATGCAGGGCACGCCCGGGTATTCGAGGAAAGTGGGGGCACCTGGACTCAGGTAGGTGCCGACCTGGACGGTGAGGCCGGGGATGATCGATTTGGCTTGGCCGTAGCCATTTCCTCAGATGGAAAAAGGGTAGCGGTGGGTGGCCCCTTTAATGATGGTACTGACACCGATGCCGGGCACGTGCGGGTGTTCGAGGAAAGTGGTGGAGTATGGTCACAAGTTGGAGCAGACATTGACGGGGTAGCAGGAGATGACCGTTCGGGGTTTTACATTGACCTCTCCTCGGATGGTGCCGGCGTGGCCATTGGTGCCGCCAACAATGATGGGTCCTTCAGTAATGCCGGACACGTTAGAATTTTTCAAGAAAGCGGGGGTACCTGGACACAGGTGGGAAGTGACATCACAGGGTCCGCCTCCGGCAACAATTTGGCCCCGGTAGGCATCTCGGCCAATGGTTCCACCGTGATTGTAGGAGAAAGCGGATTTGGGTCCAACGGCCGGGCCGCAATCTTTAGTACGGGGCTCACCCTACCGGTGGAGCTGATTTCTTTTCAAGCCTTTGCCCAGCCCAAAGGGGTAGAACTACGCTGGCGTACGGCCACCGAATTGAATAACGAAGGGTTTGAAGTCCAAAGGTCGGCTGCCAATACCGAATGGATTACTCTTGGGTGGGTAGCAGGTCAAGGAACCATCAACAATCACCATTCTTACCAATACAAAGATGCCGCCCCCCTAGCAGGTACGAATTACTACCGCCTAAAGCAGGTGGACTTCGACGGAGCCTGGGAGTACTCGGAGGTAATCTCAGTGGAACCTCTAGGCTTGGCTCCGGCATTCGAAATATTCCCCAACCCTGTGCAAAACAATCTCCAAATGCGCCTTTATTCTCCCCTCAACACCACCGCCATGGTGCAACTCACGGACCTAACCGGAAGAGTGGTACAGACAGACGTGTTGGAAGCCAGTCAATTACAATGGAGTGCCGAGTCGTTATCGGCGGGTTGGTACACCCTAACTCTACTGGTGGAGGGGCATGCCTATCAAAAGAAGTTCGTTGTACAGTAGCTCCTAAACTGTGCAAGGCAGTTGAGGAATTTCAATTGAGTTCTGCAGTTAATCAAGGCAAAAATTTGAATCAAGAAAGGTATCAGAACCTGGGTTCGGGTTAAGCATAGGCGCTTTATTGTCCCATTTCAGCCTATTCAAGGATATTCTCTACTTGGAAAACAACATCCGCCAGTAGAAGGAAGGCTTGAGGAATTGCCGGGTAAAATTGGGGGTGGTAAGCAACCGACAAAATAGGGTTCCGGTACGGAATATGAAGGGCACGAACCACCTAGGATGCGCCAGCAATCCGGTGATGAGCTGGCTAAGCCATAACTCAGTGCGCAACGTTCGGTAGACTTTGCGCTGGTAGCCCTGGAGTGTATCCAAACTATAATCCTGCGCCTGCACCGCAGCAACGGCCTGCTGAGCAGCCAGCTCCCCGGCCGTCATGGCATGGCCAAGGCCAAAACCACTTACGGGATTGAGGCTATAGCCTGAGGCGCCTGCCAATAGGTATCGGTGGCCCGCCAGCCGGTGGCGTCGGTTAGAGAGCCGAATCACAGTACCCTTGGGTTCCAAGATGGGTCTCCCCTTCCCTATTTCTGGGTGATGCTCTACCAAGGAAGCCATGGCTAAGTCTAACAACGCTCTG
>JBCBHI010000201.1:0-7593 GCA_038525885.1 Bacteroidota bacterium | reverse complement strand
TCGTAGAAGACGTAGCGGAGCTGAAAGAAGATAACCGCGAACGCCGGGAGGACCGACAAGAGCGCAGGGAAAGATACTAAGGGATTGACGAGGGACGATTGACGATTGTTGGGACGGCTCTGTCTTATTGACGAGGGACGATTGACGAATGCAGGTACGGTTCTACTTTAATGACGAGGGACAGTGGACGATTGAAGAATGCCTGAGAGCCTTATTCGTTCCTCGTACCTTGTACTTCGTACTTTCATTTTCCCTTGTCCCTTGTACTTCGTCCCTTTTTTTCCTTGTCCCTTCATTTTCCTTATTCCACCCTACACCCTTGGGGGTTGACGGAGGAAACATGGATATCGAAAGGCACCTCTACTTCCTGATACACAGAAGCCATGGCTGATCGTACTAACTCTGCCGTGGCTTTTCCTTCTGCTAAGGCGAACATGGACGGGCCAGACCCGGATATAGACATGCCCAAGGCTCCGGCAGCTATGGCGGAGGCTTTGATCTCACCGTACAGAGGGATAAGCAAAGCCCGGGTGGGTTCCACCACCACATCTACCAAGCAGCGACCTAGCAGGGCATAGTCCTGTTCGTACAGAGCCGAAACCAAGCCCCCCAAGTTACCCCATTGGGTAATGGCTTTTTTCATCGGAATATCCTGCCGTAGCATAGCCCGCGACTGCTCAGTTTTCACCTCTATTTGCGGATGCAACACCACCGCATGCAAAGCCGAAGGCGTTGGCAAAGCCAGCACTTCTAAGGGCTGGTAGCTACGTACCAAAGTAAATCCGCCCATTAAGGCAGGAGCAACATTATCTGCATGAGGAGCCCCCGTTGCCCCTCGCTCCCCTTCCATGGCAAAGGGCACTAGCTCCTTCCGTGTGAAAGGATCTCCCAGCAGGGCATTCAAGGCCACTACCGCCCCGGCAGCACTACTGGCACTAGAACCCATGCCACTACCGGGCTGAATGCCCTTTTCAACGACTACTTCCAACCCAAAGTCCACCGGGTGCGCATCCAGCATGGCTTGCAAGGCAATCCCAGCCGTGTTTTTGGTGGGGTCCGTAGGGAGGTTGTAGCCGTCTTCTGATGGCAAAATATGTATCCCCGGTGTTGCTACTTTACCGAGGGTAATACGGTCGCCGGGAGCCTCAAGGGCAAAACCCAACACATCGAATCCACAAGCCACATTGGCTACCGTGCCCGGTGCAAATACAGTTACTTTATCCATTAGTCCCAGTAGTGTTGGGTACGCAAAATATCAGAAAATACGCCAGCGGCCGTCACCGAAGCACCTGCTCCGGCACCCCGCACCACCAAAGGTAGGTCGCCGTATCTTTCGGTATAGAACATAATTAAATTGTCCGTGCCCGAGAGGGTATAGGTAGGGTGGTCAGGACCTACGGCTTCCAGCGCTACCTGGGTCTTACCCTCGTTCAAGCTAGCGATCATTCGCAATCGCTTATCCTGTGCCCGGGCTTCTTGGTACCGCTGGGTAAATTCTGGCTCGGCCGTAGCCAGCGCCTGAAAAAACTCCTCCACATCGCCTTCGGCAGGTACGGAGTCTGGCAAGAAAGATTTGAGCGCCACTTCCTCAGGCTCTAACTGATATCCCGCCTCGCGGGCCAGAATAATGATTTTTCGGCCCACATCAGATCCGCTCAGGTCATCGCGAGGGTCTGGTTCCGTATAGCCCTTTTCCTTGGCCTCCCGCACCACCTCTGCCAAGGGGCGGCTAGCATCGTAGCTGGTAAAGATATAATTGAGGCTACCACTAAGTACCGCTTCTATTTTGCGGATGCGGTCCCCACTCTGCCGGAGGCCGCGCAGCTGATCCATGACCGGAAGGCCAGCGCCTACATTGGTTTCATAGCGGAAACTAACCCGGTTGTCCAAGGCCTTTTGCCGCAGGGCATCATACACCGCCTGTGAGCCTGAGCAAGCAATTTTGTTAGAAGCTACCACCGATACCTTGTTAGCAAAAGCATCCTCATAATGCTGGGGCACCAATGAGGAAGCCGTATTGTCTACCCATACGGAACCTCGAAGGTTCATTTCGCCCATTTGCTCTACAAAGTGGGCTACGTCGGCAGCTACGCCTTCGCTATCCAGTCGTTCTTTAGCAGTAGCAGGGTCAATCCCTACCGGGTCTATCAGCATTTTGCGGCTGTTGGCCACGCCCACCAGTACCAGTTCGGTAGCATGTTCCTCGCGCAAGAAGGTTTGCTGGGCGGCAATCTGCCGCAGCAACTCGCTTCCTACCAGCCCCACACCAGACATAAACAGGTGGACTTTACGGGTAGCACTGAGAAAGAACTCCTCATGCAATACATTGAGGGCTTTCCGTAGCATGGCTTGGCTCACCACCAGGGAAATATTTCGCTCGGAAGATCCCTGGGCAATCGCCTTTACGTTGACCCCGTTGCGGCCCAGGGCGGCAAAGGTCTGCCCGGCCAGTCCTGCTCGCTCCTGCATATTTTCACCCACTACGGCCACCACACTCAGCTCCTGCTCCACCCGAATCTGTGATACCCAGCCGCGGGAAATCTCCTCCATAAAAGTAGCCTCCAAAGCTCGCTCGGCGGCATCCGCATCGGCGGCATCCACTGCCACCCCAATGGAGTGCTCAGAGGACGCTTGGGTGATCAAAATGACGTTGACTTCAGCCTCCGATAAGGCCGCAAACACTCGCCGGGCATAGCCGGGCACGGCAACCATTCCGGCTCCCACCACGGTTATCATAGCGATGTCCTTGATTGCAGAAAGGCCCGTGATGGGATGATCCCGATCCGCCTCAGTATGCACCAAGGTACCCCGGCCTTCTGGCTTGAAGGTATTCTTGATGTACATCGGAATCTTTTCTTCCAGCACCGGCTGCAAGGTGGGCGGGTATAGCACCTTGGCTCCAAAATGTGCCAGCTCCATGGCCTCCTCGTAGGTGATCTTTTCCATCTGCCGGGCATCCGATACCAGCCGGGGGTCGGCAGTCAACATCCCATCCACATCCGTCCAAATCTCCAGTGCATCTGCCCAAAGAGAGGCAGCCACCAAGGCGGCGGTATAGTCAGAACCACCCCGGCCTAGGGTAGTCACCTCCCCGGCAGGGGTAGCCGCCACAAAGCCCGGCATCACCGCAATGTCTATCCCTTCTTGGGTGGCCTTCTGTAGGCGCGATTTCGTTTCAGAACGATCGACTGCTGCTTTCAGATATTGGTCATCGGTCACTACCAACTCCAAAGAGTTCCAGTACCGGCGCCGACCCCATTCCTCTGGTAAGGCCGCGTGTAGGATCCGGCTACTGAAGCGCTCCCCGTAGCTGAGCACCCACGCCTGCACCTTTGGCGTAAGCTCACGTACCAGATAAACGCCCCGGCATACATCCTCTAGTTGGTTGAGTTGCTGCTTAAACCAGCTAATGATTTCCGATTGCTGTTGCAAGGGCACTACCTCGCGGATCAAGTCCAGATGCCGGGTTTCCAACTCCGCAAAGGTGTCTGAGTAGGTAGTCTCGCCCGCAGCGGCAGCTTTCGCAGCCCCTACCAGTTTGTCGGTGACCCCACCCATGGCAGAAGGCACTACTACCACCGGTCCTTGGTGACGCTTTTGTTCTAGTATAGACAATACTTGCCGGACTGCCTTGGCATCGGCCATGGAGGTACCTCCAAATTTTAAGACGTTCATGGTTTAAGGAAAAGAAAGAAAAAGGATGTACGGATGGGAGAAAAAGAGTGGCGCCGTCGCCGAGTAGCTAATATCGTTTCATGCCCCCCGACCGGGGGTAATAGTGGAAATGGACGTACTAAAAAATACAGATGTGCGTGACATGGCTTTAATGTTACGTGATGCCCCTGCCAATCCCAACCTTACGGTCTTAAAAATTTCCCAAAACGTTTGCAGCACAAAATTATCCTAGGTTTCTAGCACCAATTATGAATTTTTGAGGGTCTGGTATAAGGAATCACTAGTGGATGATTAGTCCTTTTTACAAATTTGATTTAAAAGGCCTGCTACCCACCATACTCCCATACCATGAAAGTTTCATTTTCTAAACATCCCAAAAAGGGAATGATCCTAACCATCACCCGTACGGATGGTAGCCAAACTTGGTCTCCTATACGGCCAGGGCTGGAGATGCACGACCTGGCCCACTATGCGGTTGAGGAAATCCTGGACTGGCAAGAGGGCTTCTTTGGCCTAGTAAATCAAGGGTACACCACTGAGGATTTTGAACTCCCTCGTGACCAACGTCCCGAACCCCTGCTTCCAAAGAACCTACCGGTACAATCCATACAAGGGGAACACCTGGTTAACCTGTTACAGGTAGACTATTTGAATGCTGGATTTGGGGAGCCCTTCACCGCTATGTTCCGGCGGGTGCTGGCAGAAAAGGAATTGCCCTACCCAGAGGAAGTTACAGAAGAAAAGGTTACAGAAATAAAGACAAGCCTACAAGCTCTGATGGCGCAATACAGCATGCTGAAAGAAGGCCATAGCCTCGACCTTACTTTTAATCCTGTCATCACAAAATAGCGAACCTGCTTATTTTTTGGCACGAAAGTGGATTTGCCGTCACAATGGCTAACTTTGCAGCCCGTTTTGCAATCATGAATCGACGTTTTCGTACCGCCTGGTATCTGCTTATTGCTGGTATAGTCCTCCCCCAATGCACCATTGAGGACTGTGTATCCATTAACACCGAAGAGATCATTCTCATATTTGCCGACACGGCAGACCAGACGGAGGAAATTCTTTCTCCTACCTGGGATTCCATTTACGGTATTGGGGCTATCTCTGGTCTGTACGGAGCCGATACCTCGGCCCAGAACTGGTTTTTACCACTTAACCCTGCCCGAGACACCGCTGAGTTTGTCTTTGTTGCCTACAGCAGCACGGATACTACGCATGACACCTTGGGCCTCACCTACACTACTGTAGAAAAAGTATTGGGCTTAGAGTGCGGCTACGAGATTAGCTTTGAAAATCTTGAATTGCTCTACCACACCTTCGATTCTGCACGAGTGGTAGACAGTATCCTTACCCGCGAAAACGAAGTCAACCTTTATCTCTATCAGTTCTCCGAATGAAGAAGCAGTTATTTGGCATACTCGCCCTACTCTGCCTGAGTAGTATAGGCTGGGCACAAGGCACTCCCGGGGCAGATTCTTTGGCGAGTTCTGATAGTATTGCTAATCCTGTTTACAATCAGCTGAAAAAGGAACCCATTGACTGGAGACCGCGGGCACTGCGAGTGGGTATTGACCTGGTAGGGCCCGGCCGTCTGGCCCTCTCCAACAACGTCACGCACGTAGAGGGTGTGGCAGACATCCAATTCCACAAATACCATTTCGTGCTAGAAGGTGGGGGTACCACTGCTCTGTATAGTCTACCTGGCGATTTTACCTACGGTATGAACGGTGGCTTTGTCCGGTTGGGAATAGACGCCAACCTACTTTCCTTGGACTACGGATCTAGCGGTATCTATTTGGGTGGAAGATATGGCCTGACGGCATTCGAAGATGTACTGTTTATCTTTCCCATAGAGGATGATCCTTCGGGTTGGAACGACGCCACCTCCGGGATAGTACGGGAAAACACCGCCATGCGGGCTCAGTGGTGGGAAGCCGCTTTCGGGCTGCGCACGGTAGTGTGGGAAGGCCTGACCTTAGGATATACCGCCCGTTTCAAATTTGGCTATCGCAATCTGGTAGATGTGGTAAACAGACCCTACGCCGCTCCTGGATATGGCAGGATTGAAGGTTTACCCTGGAACATCACCGGATATGTAATCTGGAGCATTCCCTTCAAACTGAAGGAGAAGGAAGAAATTTCTGAGCTAGAATAATAAACACCCCACCGACCAGGGTCCATGGGGTGCTCTCTCCAAAGGATTGTGTAAGATATTTTAATCTATCGGTAAAGCACCACAATCCCAAACGCCAGCAGGCTTCATGCTACCGAAAGCGTTTGTAATGGACCTACCTGATGCCTAAGCCTAGGAATAGTGTCCGAAACATGGATCTTCCTTAGCCCCTATCGTAAAGTAGCTCACTGAGCTCCTGGCAGCCAGTTCCTTACCCCAATTTTACTTTCATTCCCAAACTGTCTTAGCTTCAATTTCTAAGCGTTTTTACGATGAAGGAATTGTCAAGTTCAGACTTAACATTTATTAAAAAACCAGCAAAGACAATCCATAGCACTTTTGCAAGAATGGGTTGAGGTATTTGCCAAATCAGGATTCAGCCCTCCCCACAAACAGCTGATACAAAGATACTTAACCGACATCTAAGCTCACTTCACCTACAGAGTAGGCTCCACTTTTATTTCCCCAAAGCCATCGGGTAGTCTGCTGGCAAAGGCCCCGAATAACAAGGCAAAGAAGCCCGATTTCCATTTACCGATGGAGGCACATTGTACTATCCACACCCCTGTAGGTCCCGCTATTTTTGTTCAAAATCACTTTCCAGACAACTCTAATGAAACGCGTACTTACTACTTTTTTGGGCTTGGCTTTGATGCTACCCGCCCTAGCTCAGGTGCCTTCGGGGTACTACACTTCGGCCGAAGGCCTATCGGGCAATGCTTTGAAAGCAGCCTTAAACGACATCATTAGTGGGCACACGGAGTTCCCTTATTCCGCCTCCACCACCGATACCTGGGACATCTTGAAGGAAACTGACCGAGATCCTAACAATCCCAACAACGTGATCGGGATCTACTCGGGTTTCTCTATGGACGGACCTGCCGAATACAACAGCGGCAATGGCTGGAACCGGGAACATACCTGGGCCAAAAGCCGTGGAGATTTCGGAACCACCCTAGGAGCTGGTACGGATGTACACCACTTGCGTGCAGCGGATATCTCTACCAATTCTGCCCGTAACAACCGTAACTTCGGTGAAGCCACCACCCCCTATGTAGACGGCAGCGGACAGTATAGCGGAGCTACAGGTTCGTTTACCAGTAGCAGTGAGTACGTATGGGAGCCTCGCGCCGAGGTGAAAGGGGACATAGCCCGAATGATCTTCTACATGGCCACCCGCTATGAAGGAGAGAACGGCGAAGTTGATTTAGAGCTTACCGAAACCTTACTATCCAATACTGATAAATCTCCCCTGCATGCCCGGCTAAGTGTGTTGCTTGCCTGGCACGTAGAGGATCCGGTAGACCAGCAGGAACGCGACCGGAACGACGTCATCTATAGCTACCAAAACAACCGGAACCCCTTCATTGACCGCCCTGAGTTTGTAGAGGCTATTTGGGGGGCCGCGCCTTCACCGCAGTTGACTTTCACCTCTAGCCCAGTGACTACGGCTACGGAGGACCAGGCCTACACCTACAGCATCACCACCGCCAATGCAGACGGAACCGTAAGCATAACGGCCACTACCAAGCCTGCTTGGTTGACTTTGAGCGACAACGGTAACGGCACGGCTACCCTAAGCGGAACTCCCGTCACTGGCGACGTGGGCTCCAGCGCAGTTACGTTGAGCGCGGCTGACAACACCAATACGGCCTCACAAACCTTCACTTTGGTTGTGAATGGTACCGGCGGCGGTGGCAATCCTGGCGGAGGAAACGGCGGATCTTCCGCAGGACAGG
>JBCBHI010000200.1:0-7644 GCA_038525885.1 Bacteroidota bacterium | reverse complement strand
CCATGGATCTGTAAGGAATCTTCACCCAAAGTATAGGAGATCGTCTCCTGCACTTGTGGGTTGGCTGCATACGCCCGCACGGCTTGTGCCCGTACCAAAGCAGGAAGCCCAAGGGTGAAAAAGAAGGCAAGAAGAAACAAGAACACCATTCCGAAAGGACTTGCCGCAGATCTACCCGAAAGCAGTTCTATTATACCAGTAAGGAAAATTAGCGTCCCCATAATGGTCAGCCCTTTAGAAAACCGCTGCCGACGATACGTAGCCATGATGGCCTTTCGAAAATCATCCAGCGAAAGCTTAATCGAGAAAGTCATAGCACTCTTTGAAAAGGTGGTAGCTAAAGATAACGCTTTGCCAACGCATAGTCTTTAAAGACGGAGAGTGACTTTACTATTCGCTGGAACGGAGTCCTATTCGCTAGCCTGTGCGAACAGTACTGCGTTCGGTGAGCCAGAGAATCACACCATCCATCGTCACTAGCGGTACGCTTTCGACAGGTTCGCCATCGCTCGAACGGAATTGTATTCCGGTCGTAATCTTTGATGGGCATTTGAAATGCCCCACTACCCATCCCGCCGCAGCCTCCTGGCTGCCCTAACTAGCCCGATTATTACTCGTCACACCACTTGAAGTGGTAAGACGAGGACGCGGGGTCAGTTGAAAGGTCAGAATGCGAGTCTGTCGTCTCATATCTCCAGTCTGTTGTCTTGACCCTTGCCTCTAATTTCCAACCTCGAACTTCCAACTTCGAACCTCCAACCTCGATCCAGAATTCCTGTCGTTCGTCTACAGAATCGTGCAGTTCTGCTACTTTTTTTCGGCTTCGGATCGGTTTTGAGTTGCATTGTATCAAGAAGTGACTGCCTATGCTATCGTTTGCAAGCGGCCACAAAGACCATTGTAACCTAAAATCATCATGAAAAAGATCATTCCCATTGGATTGCTTTTCGGACTGCTACTCAGTAGCGCCGCCTGGGCGCAAGACCGAACGGTATCCGGCACCGTGACCAACGGTGAGGATGGCCAACCCCTCCCCGGGGTGACCGTGCGGGTGCAAGGAACCTCTAGCGGGGTAACCACCGACCTGGACGGAAAGTACAACGTGCAAGTAGGAGAAGAGGCCGTCCTTACTTTTTCCTTTGTAGGCTTTACTGCCCAGACCGTAGAAGTTGGGGCCCGCTCCGTAGTGGACGTCACCCTTAACCCCGATCTACGAGAACTCGGCGAGGTGGTAGTCACTGCCTTCGGTATGGAGCGCGACGAGAAGCGCCTTGGCTACAGCATTACCCAGCTGGATGCCTCGGCTGTGGAAGTGAAGGAGCCCAACGTAGTGAACAGCCTGAGCGGTAAGGTAGCCGGAGTTACGGTGAACCGTACCGCCGGTGGCCCTGGTGGCTCCACCCGGGTACTCATCCGAGGAAACAACAAGCTGACGGGCAACAACCAACCGCTCTACGTGGTGGACGGAGTGCCCATCAACAACGCCAACCTTGGCCCTGCGATCCGCTGGGGTGGCTACGACTACGGCGACGGTATTGGGGATATCGTTTCCGATGACATTGAGAGCATTTCTATCCTAAAAGGCCCCAACGGGGCAGCCTTGTACGGCTCACGCGGTCAAAACGGGGTGATCATGATCACCACCAAACGCGGTAACCGCAAAGGGGGCGTAGGGATAGAATACAACGGCTCGTTCACCTGGGAAAATCCCCTGGTGCTGCCCGCCTTTCAAAACGAATACGGACATGGTACCGGTGGTGAAGCTCCCGATACCCAAGCCGGAGTATTGGCCCTGGCGCAGGATGGTAACTCCTCGGCTAGCTGGGGAGCGCCCCTAAATGGGCAAAGTGTGGTGCACTGGAACGGTGAAACCAAGCCCTACAGCGCTCAACCCAACAACATTGCGGATTTCTACCAAACGGGACACACCTACACCAATAGCCTGGCGGTGAGTGGTGGAAATGACCGTGCCGACGTACGCTTGGGCGTCACGCGCATGGACAATGCAGGCATAGTACCCACGAGTACCTTCGACCGTACTTCCATCAGTCTGCGGGCTAATGTAGACGTAACGGACCGCCTAAGCGCGGATGTGAAGGCAAACTATGTACGCACCAATGCCCACAACCGCCCGGCCATGGCCGAGATCATGGAGAATGTAGGCCACGGCCTGATGTGGATGCCCCGTAGTGTAAACATCGATGATCTGAGCAACTACGAAACCGGAACCGGTGAGCACCAGAATTATACCACGGGTATCTTCAAGATGAACCCCTACTGGTCCATCAATAATAATACGAACGACGATACCAAGAACCGCTTGTTGGGTTACGCCAGCTTGCAGTACGACTTCACGGACTGGCTGAACCTGCGCGTGATCAGCGGGATCGACACCTACAACTCGGATCGTATCCGCCGGGTAGCCGTTGGCACACCGTATCGTCCCTCGGGGCAGTTCAGCCGCGACACCTACGCGGTGCAAGAGAGCAACAACATGGCCCTGCTCAACTTTGACAAGAGCTTTGGTGACTTGAGCGTATCGGCAACTCTGGGAGGGAACATACGCTATGAGGAGCAAAAGAGCATCAACATAGTAGGGAGTGACCTCACGGAAGCAGGCTGGTACCATGTGAACAACGCAGGTAGCGTACAAACCACCGAAGGGCTGTTCCGCAAACAGGTGAACAGCGTGTTTGCCATGGCCTCCTTGGCTTACCAAAACTTCATCTTCCTGGACCTGACGGGCCGGCGTGAAGAATCCTCATCCATCCCAGGTCAGGCATATTTCTACCCCTCCGCAACCTTGAGTACGGCTTTTACCGAGCTACTTGACCTCGACCCTAAGGGCCTAACCTTTGGCAAGTTGCGCGCCTCCTATGCCGTGGTAGGTTCTGATACCGATCCTTATCAGGACCGCCTGTACTACAGTTACTTTGGCTCGCACCTGGGTCAGCCGCTGGCGGCACCGGGCAACATTGGCTTCCAGTACGTGCCTAGCACCATTTTCCCCGCCGAGGGCCTCAGTCCTGAGAGCACTCAGGCTCTGGAAGTAGGCGCCGATTTCCGCTTCTGGAACGACCGCATCGGGTTTGATGTGACCTACTATGACATCACCACCAACAACCAGATCTTACCCGCTACGGTATCCTCTACCTCCGGGGGAACTGGGGTACTGGTTGCCTCAGGCTCTATGAACAACCGGGGTATTGAAATGGCCCTGCGGTTCAACGTATTGGAAAGCGACAACCTACGCTGGGAAACGGGCTTCAACTGGGCTCGCAACGTGAACACCGTATTGGCGCTGCGCGAAGGCCTGGATCAGTTCCTGCTGACCAACGACCGCGGCATCGCCATCGAAGCCCGGCCCGACTTAGCCTACGGCAACATAGTAGGCTTAGACTTTGAGCGAGACGATCAAGGTCGCATCCTATTTGAGGAAGTGAACGGCAATGCGGTACCTGTAGCCGCGGCCGAAACCTCGGTAATGGGCAACATCAATCCCGACTGGACTGGTGGTTGGTTGAACACCGTGTACTTCGGAGGTTTTCGTCTAAGCGCCCTCATCGATGTGAAAATGGGTGGCGATCTGTATTCGATTACCAACCGCTACAGCCACGCATCAGGTAACCACATCAATACTCTGGAAGGACGAGATGGGGTAGGTATGGGCTACAACTCTGGTCAAGGCCTGGAAGTGAACGGCGTACTGGGCGATGGCACTGCGGTGACCGACGTAGACCCAGAAGCCTATTGGAATGCGGTGGTAGCCCGCAATATCTCAAACCCTTTCGTGTACGATGCTAGCTACGTGAAACTACGCGAGCTGAGCCTTGGCTACTCCCTACCTGAGGGCCTCATGGCACAGACTCCGCTCAGTGGAGCGAGTATCTCCTTGGTGGGTCGTAATCTGGCCTTCTTGTACAATAGTGTACCTGGCCTGGATCCTGAGTCTACCTACAACGTAGGCAACGGCCAAGGCATCGAATCAGGTTCCATTCCCTCTACCCAGAGCGTAGGAGTGAGCGTACAGGTGAAATTCTAAAACGGGACGGAGTCCCAATGTTGAATGCTGAGTTTTGAATGCTAAATGACTTCATATCAATACAATTTAAAATTCAACATTAACCATTCAACATTAACTCAGGTGGACTTCCGACCCCTCACTACCTCTGGATGAATCCATCGAAAGTTGGATAGAATCCAAAAACGATAAAAAGACAATCATGAAAGCTTTTCATAAAATAGGAACTACACTGGGCTTGGCAGGCAGCTTGCTACTAGCCACCAGCTGTACGGACCACTTCGAAGATCTGAATGCAAACCCAAATGCGGCTGACTCGGCCGATCCGGCTTACATCCTGAGCTACGTGCAGGTAGGGGTTTCGGGTCACCGTTTCGAAATGTGGCGGTCCAACCTACTTCATGCTTTGGTTTGGAGTAATCAGATGAGCAGCCCCTGGCTGGCGGGCACGCCTTACCAAACCAACGACGGCTGGGCCACGGCCTACTGGGACCGCAGCTACGAGCGGCTTGTAGGGGGCATCAACGATGTGGTGCGCCAGCTAGAGGCAACGCCCGCCGAAAATCTGGAGGACAAACCTGCCCAATTGGCCATTGCCAACATCTGGAAGGTATTCATCTTCCACCGACTCACAGACTTTTGGGGTGACATCCCCTATTCCCAAGCGGGGCAAGGCATTGAGGGTATCCTACAACCTGCTTACGATGGTCAAGAAAGCATTTATCAAGATATGCTCAGCACCCTGGAAAGTGCGGTGGCGGACCTAAGTGCCGGAGAGAATGCCTTCGGCAGTGCCGATTTGATCTATGGTGGTGACCAGGGCCAGTGGATACAGTTTGCAAACTCACTACGCCTACGGCTGGCCATGCGCCTAAGCAATGCCAACGCAGGCCTGGCTGAACAGCATGTAGCGGCCGTGTTTAATCAACCTTTGATTGAGGTGAACGCCGATAATGCGCGCATGCTTCACACCACTGGTGACCAGTTTGACGTGGGCACCAACGGATCCAACGCACCTATCGTAGCTGAGTTCAACGGCAACTACATCAGTGCCAGTATGATGGGCCTTTTGGTTAACGACGCTGCCAATACCGCTGATGACGACCCTCGCTTACCGGTGTATGCCCTGCCCAATGCCAGTGGAGACTATGTAGGCCTACCCAACGGCTCGGGAGCCACCATAGGCGAAGGGGAAAGCTTCAGCTTGCCCAACTACCAATCGCACCCCAATGGAGGCACACCCTTGTTCGCCCTGGAAGCGGACGCCATGTTCCTCTCGGCCGCAGAGGTGGCCTTTTTGAAGGCAGAAGCCGTAGTACGCGGCTGGGCCAGTGGAGACGCAGCGGCTCTCTACGAAGCTGGCATCCAACGCTCGCTAGAGCAGCACGGAGTAGCTACCAATGCTGACTTTGAAGCAGCCGTGGCGTACGCGGGTGGTAGCACCGAGGCACAACTCGAACAGATTTGCACGCAAAAGTGGATTGCCCTAATGGGTGACGGTTGGGAAGCCTTCGCGGAGGTTCGCCGCACAGGCTACCCGGCCTTCGATGCCGCCGACGTAAACGGGGAGCTCCCACGCCGTCTTCGCTACCCCATCTCTGAGCAAACGCTCAATGCGGACAGCTATACCGATGCGGTAGCCGCCCAAGGCGGTGATACCGAAGCCACCAGGATGTACTGGGACAAATAAGTGAAATGATGAATGCTAAATGTTGAGTGTTGAATGACTCGTCTGGATGATCCATTCAAAATTCAACACTCACAATTCATAATTAATAAAGCCTCTTCACCTGAAAACCAGGTATTACAATAGCAGCAAACAAAACAGGCCGGGGTCAATAACCCCGGGCTTGTTTACCCTTCCCAAAAACCTAAAAACGATTACCAGAGACTTTCAGAAATCATGCACAATCCGAATCAAATAGCACTGGATTCCTCAGTACCTACCACAGGTGGGTCACGGCCAGCTTTGGCCATGATGGTATCGTTGTTTTTCCTCTTCGGTCTGCTGACCGTTTTCAACGATGTCCTCATTCCCCACCTACGCCAGGTATTCCAACTTACCTACACCCAAGCTATCCTGGTGCAAATGGCCTTCTTTGGCGCTTATGCCCTCATGGGGCTGCCCGCCTCCGCCATCATCCGCCGCACCGGATACAAAAAAGCGTTGATCCTCGGTCTGTTGATCGTGGCCATAGGGTGCCTACTTTTTATACCGGCTGCCAAGCTGGTATGGTACCCGCTCTTCCTTGGTGCCCTGCTCGTGATGGCCTCAGGCATCACCCTACTCCAGGTAGCCGCCAACCCCTACATTGCGGCCCTGGGCAACCCGGATATGGCTGCCAGCCGACTCAATCTGGCAGGAGGATTCAACTCTCTGGCCACCACCATTGGCCCCATCATCGGAGGCTCCCTTATACTGAGCCAGGAGGTTACCTCTACCGCTAGCGGAGCCGCCGCAGTGGTACCGCCCTACCTCTTTATTGCCGGACTTATTGTAGTGATGGGCATCATCCTGTCCCGCACCGCCTTGCCAACTTTGGCTACGGAAGGGGAGGCCCCTACCAAATTGTTAAGCGCCTTGCGCTTCCGGCACCTCCGCCTGGGTGCTTTGGGCATCTTCTTCTACGTAGGTGCGGAGGTCACCGTGGGTAGCTTCCTCATCAACTTCATTGGGCTAGACAGCATTCTGGGCCTGCAGGAAGCCGATGCGGCCTATTACGTGGCCTTGTACTGGGGCGGTACCATGGTAGGTCGGTTTCTAGGCTTTGGTTTTCTGCACCGCATCCATACTGCCAAAGCCCTAATGAGTGTAGCCATACTGGCTTGCCTACTCGTCAGCATTGGGCTGTTTACCCAGGGTAGCCTGGCCATGTGGGCGCTCATTGCGGTAGGCTTGTGTAACTCCATCATGTGGCCCTGCATCTTCCCACTCTCCATCAAGGGGCTAGGCAAGCATACCGCCTCGGGGTCTGGCATCCTCATTACCATGGTAGTCGGCGGAGCCCTAATACCCCTGGTTCAGGGAGTATTGGCCGACTCCATAGGCCTGCAAACCTCATTTGTAGTAGCCCTCATCTGCTACGGCTACCTCATCTTCTTCAGTATTCACGGACATAAACCCAAAGCATGAAACCGCTAGCTATCGGCATCGATATAGGAGGAACCCATACCCGCATCGGTGGGGTTACTATACAGGGGGATATCATGGTGGAAAATCAAATCACCACCCACGCATATCCTGACGGATCGTCCTACCTGCAAGCCCTGCACGGCCAGGTACGGCAGATGATCAGCAAAACCAAGGGGTTTTTCGATATCATGGGGGTGGGCATCGGTGCTCCCGGAATGAAACTCAGCACGGGCTGCATCGACGGAGCGGCCAACCTGCCCTGGGAAAAGCCCCTACCGATTCGAGACTATTTCGAAGAATGCCTGGCGCTTCCGGTCCAAGTAACCAACGATGCTAACCTGACCGCCATTGGAGAGCTCTTGTACGGTGTAGGCCGCAATATGAAGAACTTCATCACCATCACCCTGGGCACGGGCTTGGGAGGGGGTGTTATCGTCAACGGAGAGCTCCTCAACGGTGACGAGGGTCAGGTTAGCATCGTTGGTTACTT
>JBCBHI010000199.1:3843-7660 GCA_038525885.1 Bacteroidota bacterium | reverse complement strand
GCCTCTGCGCTTACGTAGATGATCTGCTGTGCCGTGGCGGTGGTGGGTAAACCGACTGCCATCATCAGGCCCAATGCCGTGAGTAGCAGGTAAGCGGTCGTGAATCGATTCATGGATTGGAGAGCGTTTTGGACTTATGGAGGTTGCCGATTAAAAAAGAGAGGTAAGTTGGTTCCTTTACTAGGAAAGAACGCCCTACGCCTCAGGCGCTTCCCTGCGCAATGTTATAGGAAGAATGCCCGCCCATCAATCCTGAATTATCAGTACCCACTATGGCGAATGTTCGCCAGGCCAGGCCCGTTTGTAACTCAATTGTCGGCCATCTGTCTCAGGCCATTGGAGAGGTGGATTACAGCTCTATCAAGCCATGCTTGATGGCATACTTTACCAGATCCAGCGTGGTATTCAGTTGGAGCTTTTTCAGAATGTTGTTCTTATGCGATTCTACGGTGTTCACGCTGATATTAAGCTCGTTAGCTATCTCCTTGTATATTTTACCTTCCGCAAAGAGTACGGTCACTTCCTTTTCCCTTTTAGTCAAAAGGTCCTCCTGTTTCGTGGTTTTCGTTTTGGAGCTAGCGGTGTATTTTTTTAGCAGTGATTGGGACACATTGGCGGAGAAATACTCTTCGCCTTGGTGCACAGTTTTTATGGCCGTGATGAGTTCCTGCCGGGTGGCATTTTTGGAGAGGACCCCGCTGGCACCTAGCGCCAGGCAGTCCATCACCATCTCGATGGGTGAGTTGCCAGAGTAGATCAAGATTCTCATCTGCGGAAAGGCCGCAGCAAAACGTTGGGTCAGTTCCACCCCGGTGGCTCCCGGCATCAAGATGTCAAGTAGAAGCACATCCAAGGGTTCATTTTGCAAAAAGCCGGCTAGCGATTCCCCGTTGACCGAAGACCACAATACTTCGATTTCCTCCACGCTCCCCAGTAGCAGAGAAACGCCATCTCTCACCACCGGGTGATCGTCCAATATACCCACTTTGATGCTCATTCGCTGCTTGTTAAGGTAACCGAAAAAGTACTGCCCTCACCAGGTTTACTCTCCGCAAAAACCTGACCGCCCATAGCGGAGACCATGTCCTGACTGATCCACAACCCCAAGCCCGTGCCCTGGGGATTCTGTGGGTTTTGGGAGTGTTTCACTACCCCATTGGTTTGGAACAGCTGCTCTACCTTTGCCGGAGTCATACCCGGTCCGTAGTCAGAAATATGGTACGTGATGTCCGCACCGCTTGTCTCACTCCTTACCTTAATGCTTTCCCCTTCGGGCGAGAATTTGATGGCGTTGGTTAGCAAATTCCGGATCACTACTTCCAGCATGTTTACATCGGCCTTCACTTGAGCCGAATCGTCAATTTCCCATTCGATTTTCAGGCCCTTTTCTTCCAACAAGAATTGGTTGTTGTCCACCACCCGCTGTACCACGGGTAGGAGGGAGGTGGTTTCCAGGTGAGGGGCTATCTTTTGCGATTGCGATCGGGACCACAGCAATAGGTTGTCCACTAGGTCTACCGTTCGGGTAAGGGATCGGTTGATGGTTTTGGCCATCTCCTTTTGGTTGGTGGGTTGCAGGGTATCAAAATCTTCGGCCAAGTGATGCGAAACGCTTTGCAGAATGCCGAAGGGGTTTTTCAGATCGTGCGCCACTATCGACATCAGTTTGTCCTTAGTATCATTGGAGGCCTTTAGTTCCCGCTGTGAGGTTTGTAACTCCTGATTCACTACGGACAAGGTGGCGTTGGCCTTTCGCTTGGCCTGGTAAGAGCGGTATACGCTTACTACCAGGCCTATCAGGGTCACCAGCACTACAGCCAGCAGCAGTCTTTGGGTGTTGAGATCCCGAATCACGCCTTCCTGCTTAAGCAACTGTATTTCGGCTTCTGCAATGGCTATGCGCTGTTTTTCGTTCTGGAACTTGGATTCCAGCTCTTCTATTTTGAACCGGCTTCCAGCCTGAAAAATACTGTCATTCGCTTGCTTCTCTTGGCTAAGCCAGCGGTAGGCCTGCGTATAGTTGCCTAGTCCTGCGTAGGCTTGGGCCAAGTTGGCCGCAATGGTATGGTTCAAAAACGAATAGCCGCTTGCTTTGGCCAGTTGGTTACTCTGTACCAGCAGCTCCCGGGCTTTCTGGTAATTGCCCTCTTGTACATAAGCACTGCCCAGATAGGTCAGAGTAGCCGTTTGATTGGTGGTATTTTCATGTTCCACATCCAGTACCAAGGCCTGGTCAAAAAAGGCAATAGCCCGGTCCGTAGCCCCCTGTGCCAGTGCTACTTGGCCTAGCCCCGTGAGGGCAAGCGAATAATTGGGAAAGCTCGGGTCCGAAGCCAAAGTAGCTACTACCTCATCCAAATAGACTTTGGCCGAGTCCAGCACGCCCATTTCCAGGTAAGAGATCCCGATGTTGATGCGGCTGGCAGAAAGTACCTGGTCGAAGGTTTGGCGGTACCTTTCTTCTACGGCTTCCTTGCCCAGGGCATGAAAAGTCTCCAACGAACGTTGGGAGTACTCTATGCAGCGTTCGAACTCCCGCAATTCATAGTACAGTCCCCCCACATTTTGCGAAGCAATCACCTGCCGTTGGGCATCGTTTTCACTCTCGGCTACGTTGTAGGCTCGCTGGTAATAGGCCACCGCCTCCTGGTACCGACCTAGGTACCGGCTGGTTCGGGCAATGTTTCCCAGACACCAGGCCAGCTTTGCTTGAGTAGCCACCTGTTCGGACAGGCTCAAGGCCAGCTCGTATTGGGCATGCGCCTCCGAAAACAGGCCTAGGTCCTCCAGCGTGCCCCCTCGGTTGCCCAGCGAGGTGATCATGGATATGCTATCCTTTATCTCCAATGCTGCCAAATAGGCCAAGGAATCGTACCGAATGGACTGGTAGGCATCGCCCGCGTAGTAATACTCCGCCGAAAGGTCCTCCAGCAAGTCCACCCGTTCTTTGGGGTCCTGCGTGTTGGCTAGTGCCGTGGTCAAACTATCCAGGGTGGATTGCTGACCCTTCGCTATGCCTACGGTGAGCAACGCCAAAAGTGAGGTCAGTAAGCTGTAAAAAATCAGGTTGTATGCCTTCAGCATGGTGGGTTATGTCTTACTTATGTGGGAAACGACAAAGAAATCATAATCGGGGAGTTTTGCATACAAGCTGGTATCAAAAGAAGGTGGAGGATAAGTGGGGTGGGGACCATGATTGGTATGGGGCTCTCTAGCCGCCAACACGGGTTCGACCGCTATCTGCGTTGTGAAGAAAGCGGTCTGACCCGTTTTCTCTACCACCATGGCCCTAGAGAAGGCATGTCTAACGTTATGTTAAATAGAATTGATTCCATTTGCCCAATGCTCCCATAGGGCTAGGGGATAGCGTCCATTGATCTTTCTCAAACTTTTTGCGGACCCTTGACATAGGGCTGTCATATGGCCCTTAGATGTTTGTATCAATCGAACTTTTCAATATTCAAATCGCACAAAATGACCAACGTGATTAACTGGTTTGAAATTCTAGTCACAGCATTCCAAAGAGCCGGTGAAGATTGGGACATTCCCGTGTCAAGAGTAGAAGCGGGAGGAGGGAAGATCATCCCCAAACCAAGGACAGATTCATGGCGGAATACATGGATACGGGGGTTAACCGGATGAGATTTCATTCCATGAACTAATCGTTAACCTTGTAAAGGATAGGGGAGTCCCCGGGTGACCCACTATTCTCTTCCTTGGCCAAATCCGGGCAAGCACAGATCAAAACGTATTGTCTTTCACACATGGAAGAGAATAGTGGGTCACCCGGGGACTCCCCTATCCTTTACAAGGTTAA
>JBCBHI010000199.1:0-3833 GCA_038525885.1 Bacteroidota bacterium | reverse complement strand
AATTCAATTTCAGACCAAGAAAGTGGTCACTGCCACCGAGTTAGCCGATAAATTTCAAGTAAGCAAAAGGACCATTTACCGAGATATCAGGGCCTTAGAGAAAGCAGGGGTGCCCATTCTGACCGAAGAAGGAAAAGGGTACATGCTGATGGAAGGCTACAGAACACCACCCATTATGTTCACCGAAAAACAAGCCAACGCCCTCATCCTGGCAGAACAGCTGGTATTGAATAACAAGGATGCTTCCTTTGTGAAGGATTATTCGGAGGCGATCGATAAGATCAAATCCATCCTACGGCCTAATCTCAAAGAGAAAGCCAACCTATTGACCGACAGGACTCAGTTTAACGAGGTCATATACCTAGCCCGCAACAGTGATAACTTGTCGGATCTGCAAAATGCCCTCACCAATTACCGGTTAGTTAGAATCCATTACACCAACAAGGAGGGCATTCCCACCCAGCGATTGATTGAGCCCTTTGCCCTACTGAGTGCCGAAAATTGGTATTTGGTGGCCTGGTGCCGCATGCGGGAGAGTTTCCGTTTTTTCCGACTAGACAGGATACAAAGCACACAAGTCCTCGCAGAAACCTTTGAACCTCATAAGCTCACTTTACAAGAATATTTTGATCGATATCATTAAACCTCAACCATCGCAATAAATGCTTCCCATCAGAGATCATCCCTCTGTTTTTATCCGATTTAATGCTCTTTCAGCCATGGGTTGCCAGAGTTCTTTCTCTGAATAGGGGATTTCAAACCAGCCATTGAGTGGCCCTCTGTTTTTGAATGGATTGAACACCGCTATTTCCACACCTACGGAATCGGGTTCAAAATCCTTGCCCAGCTTAAATACCATCTTCTTTTTGCGGGAGAAAAAGGCAAATACCTTCCCCTCATAGGTGACAGCTTCGGAATGCATCATTTTCCCGGGCAAAATGAGCGAATCTATACCACAGAAATGATCCCGAATGGCATTAAAGAGTTCTTCTTCCATGACTTTACAGTATGTCGAATAACCTGATGAAAATTGGACACTTGAGACGGTCTTTTTTTCAAAATGCCTCGAAGGCTGCCTCGGTGGTACAACAGAGTAACAGACAGGAAGTGGATAGCAAAAAAACAACCTTCCAAATCCATGGAAGGTTGCTTTAAAGCGGAGTAGTCTCTTAATGGAGAAACTACCCCTGATAAAAAACGGGCGATATTGGCTTATTTCACATATACTCTTTCCGAACTCACAAGGCCGGCAGCGTCCACTATTCTCACATAGTAGATGCCAGTTTTGAGTTCAGAGATGTCAATATTCCTGCTGGAAATATGCTCTTGGATTCTCACCGATTTCATCTCCTTGCCTAACACGTCTATTATCGTGATGGTACTGTTTGCCATATCCGACTCACTTCGGATGGTGAGGAAGTCGGCCGCAGGATTCGGGTAAATCACGTAAGACGATGTCTGGGGCAAGATAGGTTGCTCCATGCGATGGCTATGTCCGTGACTGTGATCATGCCCCATACCACAAGGTGGCGCGGTAGCCGAGTTGCTTATGTAAATCGTAAAGCTCCTGTCCACAGGAACCATCACAAAGTTGCCACTATCTATGGTCACATAGTACGTTCCATCCAACTCGGCAAAACCAGTTCCTGTGAGGGTGATTTCAGGCTCTGGAGAATTGAAACTTTGGGTTGCCAGCGCACCAAGGTTCACGTACCACGCAGGAGCACCATTGTTGGTATTCACGGCCATGTGGTACAAGCCATTGTTCATCAGATCCCAGTTAATCGCAAAATTGGTGACGTTGCTCAGGTCTGGCCCGCCTTCTCCCAGAACATGTGCATGACTGTATGTACTCACCAGACTCGGCAAAGGTGCGGCCGTAGGAGTTCCATACGGACAATCATTTAACTGGCAGTTGGGATCCGGCACCAGATTGGTGATCGTCTGTTGTATGGTATCCGTGAATTCACCATCACTCACCAATAACGTAACTGTGGCGCTGGTCAGTTGGCTGCTGTAGGTATGCGAAACCGTTACACCACTGGCCGTAGTGCCATCGCCTAAGTCCCAAGTATAGGTCAGCGAATCACGGTTGGCGTCATAGGTGTCTGAGGCATCCAAGGCTACCTCCGCGCCACCACAACGTCCGTTGTCAAAAGCGAAGGCCGCAATAGGAGCCACGTTTTGACCGGGATCATTGCCAAAGTCCACGTCACTGGTGGAGTAAAATGCCTCTGGGCTCAGTGACCGCTGCCAGATACTATAGATCACGTGCTTGCCTGTTCTTGGGGGCAATATTACGTCTATGTCATCTCGGGTAGAAGACGGTCTTGGGCCCGTTCTCACCAGGAGCTCCAGGGCATCCCAAGTCAATGGCTGATCGGGGGTCCAGCTTTCCTTAGTGATATATACATCAAAGTATAAGGTCTCATGGGGTGCATTCATGGTCCAGGTAACGGTAAAAGGACCGGGGGTAACGGGAGTCGCTAGCCAGTCATCCCGCACCTGATCCAAGCCTCCGTATTTATCGGGTCGGCCTGCACTAGCCAGCTGCCCATCCGGGATGATCTGCTGGTGCATTCCATTGGCATCCATGCGGGCAACTTCATTCCAGTCGTAAAAAGCCTGCGTTCCGTATCCTTCTATGGACGCGATACAAGCAGGGGATTGTGGAGTCTCTGGGTTCTCTTGAAAACAGGTCCATACCCGGCTTGCCGGGCTTGTCACCGTACCGTGTGCCAATACTTGTTGGCTGGGCAGGCAAAACAGCGCCAGTAATAACGAGCTCAGCAACAGCCTGCTGTGAATGATTGATTTTGCATTCATAATGAATAAATGTCAGTTGTTAGTGTTTCTCTTTAAGTGTCAATGGGTTTAGCTCCGATGTACTTGTAAGAGCATAGGAGAGTAGTCACCGGAAAGGTGAAACCATGATGGGGTTTGGGTAACGCTTGTCATCATGGCTGCGGGCACAGCCTCATCATATTCCATGAGGAGTTGTAGTAAAAAGTAGTCTATTTTCTCATAGGCTTAGCAATCGGGTTTATAGAATCAATGACACTAAACCTATCAGTTGCCAGCCTGTGCCGCTTTTACTATTTGCTCTTTCGCTGGTGTTATTATCTTACCGGTATAGGGTAGGTGTGAAGCTGATTTTTGGATATGATTTTAGTCTTTTGACAATTAGGCTACCATTTATTATTATCGCTATATAACTTGCTTACTATTAGAGGGATACGTTAGAATTTAGACTTGTTTTCCTGTAACTATTTGCTCAATTTCTAGGGATATTGTCTCATTATTAAGAGGCAGGAAGAAAGCTCAGAAAAGAATGGAAAATTCGACATTTTTCACGTTCCACAAATCGAAAACCCACTAGTACTAATTGCTTTTTCTCTAGGCTTATTTTCTAATTGTAAAGGCTCGATGGATCCTGATAATTTTGGTCTGGTCACAGCCTTTGGAGTTGCTTTTTGCAGCAATGGGATCCATGATTCGCAATTCTAAAGTATACGGCTTGAACATTAGCCTGCCAGCTTGACATAGGATTGCAAATATTGTTTGGAAATCCAATGGAAAACTGACAAATACTGACATTATTACTTAAAAAACATCTGGCACAACTATTGATTATTCTAAAGGCGATTAACTATTGAGTTTATTTACCAATTAAATTTTGATAAAATGACAATACAAGCAATTAAACCTGGACCGAAGCCTAAAAAGAAGGATGGAACACTTGATCGTAGAAGAAGGGATAACAAGGATACACCAGGAAATAAACCTTCGTTAAAACCTAGTAAACCAAAGCAAAGTAACATAACGCAGTACAT
>JBCBHI010000198.1:0-7674 GCA_038525885.1 Bacteroidota bacterium | reverse complement strand
GCACGAAAGAGCGACCTGATGGCGTAGGCTAGAACAAAGCAATGGCTTGCCCATCAAGGCAGTGGCTAAAATCAAGTGCTTTTCTGTAAGCTAGTCTACAGCTTGAAGCCACAGGCTTCTTCAGTGTCCGGGAGTTCCAAGCCTATGCGGCCCAGCAACATGCTTGAAACAGGTTACTAAATTGCAGTCGCTACGCGACTTGAAGGTACGCTAGGTATCTAATCCTTAGGCGACGAATAGGCCTCTATTTCTTTTCCTCTAGTTTTCTTTTCAATAAAAATCTCTGCTCCTACTATGCGACCTTTCAACCTTCGCCAGGCTATGGTTGACGAAGTGTGTTCCCCTTTTTTAATTGACAGCAAAGAAAAAGCCCTTCCCATCCCGAATATACCGGGACGAGAAGGGCTCAAAGGGTATAGTTTACCGGGCTTATTCCTTACCGAGTTGATAAGGGGTATACGGTGCTCCGGCGGCTTCTAGCTTGTCTTGCAGGGCTACCAGATCCTGGCTTATCAGGTTGGTCAGGCGCTCCACTATGGGGTCTAGCTGCTTGGCCGCGATGGCGTAAGACGCCCGGTGCGAAGCAGTAGGGGCAGAAGTGGTGTTCAACTGCTCTCCTTCCAGCATACCAATGCGGAAGCTTACCGAGGGAGGCGTATCCTGATCCAATCGGCCCGCGAGGCCATCCCCGTATAGCTCGGTTCGGAGGGCGTTTAGCTTCTGTTTGAAGGCTACCAGGGCGTCGAACAGCTCCTCGTGGTTGCCATCTGCTTGCAGTACCGCTTGCTCCATATGACGTATCTGGTTGTTCACCTCACCCAACCGCTGCTGGGCCGCTTGCGCACGGCGGCTGAGCTCCGATACCTGACGCTGGAAGGCTAGCTTCGCTTCGCGATCCTGGGCGGGCAACACCGAATTGTCTAGCGGTTTCACCATAAAACTCACTTCCTCGCTCATGGACTGGAAGGTGCCCTGGTGGTACAGCGCCATGGATACCGAGTACTGTCCAGGCGAAACCAAAGTACCTTGGTCCTGCCCGGCAAAGGGATTGTAGAAGGACGAAGAGCTTAGGTCGATGGCATTGTCAGAGGCGTAGCGCATATCCCAGGTGATGCGGTTGAGGCCGCTAGAGGGGCTAGTTTTGAGCTTGCGCACAATGTCCCCGCTGCTGTTCTTGATGGTGAAGAGCAAGAAGGGAGCTTCTTCCATTCCCTCAGCTTTCAGCTCCTCGTAGCTAGGGTAGGGATTGCCCTGCCCGTCCTTTTGTGCTTCGGCCTCTGCCTTACGGCGGGCATCGCGCTGGCTTTTAGGAGCCTCCTTCAGGTAGTAGGTGAACATGGCAACGGGCCCTAGGTTTTCCGCCGTATAGTAGCTGTCTACCTGGAAGCCTTGACCAGGTAGGCCCAGCGGATACCGCTCTACGTAGATCCAAGGATCGCGTAGGGCAAGCAAGGCGGACTCCTGACCCTCCAGCGAGGTAAGGCTGCGGAGCGGTGAGTAGTCATCTAGTACGTAAAAGCCGCGGCCGAAGGTGGCCAGTACCAGGTCATTGTCCCGGGCCTGGATGGCAATATCGCGCACGGCCACGGTAGGCAGGCCTGCCTTCAGTTGTTTCCATTCGCCACCGGTATTGGGCGAGAAAAACACCCCGAATTCGGTACCAACAAACAGCAAGTCTGCCGACTCATGATCCTCTGCCAGGGAGTAGGCAGAACCCCGCTCCGGCAGGTTGCTGCTGATTTTGGTCCAGCTGCGCCCTTGGTCGGCCGAACGGTATACGTAGGGCTTGAAATCTCCGTACTTGTGGTGATTGAAGGCCGCATAGATCACATTTTCGTCGTGCTGGCTGGCCAGTACCGCATTTACATAGCTGCGCTCGGGTGCTCCGGGTAGGTTGTCTACCTGCCGCCAGTTCTGGCCGCCATCGGTAGTGATCTGTATCAGACCGTCGTCGGTGCCTACCACCAGCAGGTCCTCATTGAGCGGCGACTCATGAAAGGCCACAATGGTGCCGTAGGGCGAAGTGCTTCCGTTCTTCGCTACCGCATCGATGCCCCAGATCCGGCCCATAATGGGTAGCTCGTTCCGGTTCAGGTTGCGCGAAAGCTCGTCACTGATCACCTGCCAGCTATTGCCTCGGTCATCGCTCTTAAACACCTTGTTAGCGGAGAAGTAAATCCGCTGTGGGTTGTGCGCACTGATGTGCAAAGGCGCGTCCCAGTTCCAGCGGTACTGGTTTTCCCCTTCGCCAGGTTGGGGTTTGATCCCCACCTCTTCGCCGCTTTGGCGGTCATACCGCACCAAGAAGCCGTACTGCGACTGAGCATATACGATGTTGGGGTTGGTAGGGTCTACCTGCGATTCGAAACCGTCGCCCCCGTGGGTCATGTACCAGTCTGAGTTTACAATGCTGTTGCCGGAGGTAGTCCGCGAAGGGCCGCCCATGCTAAAGTTGTCCTGCGTACCGCCGTAGATGTTGTAGAACGGCTCGTCATTGTCTACTGCCACTTTGTAGAACTGCGTAACGGGCAGATTGGGCTTGTACTGCCAGGTAGCAGCCGCATCCCAGGTTTCGTAGATACCCCCGTCGCAACCCACCATATAGTGGTCGGTGTCGGTGGGGTCAATCCACATACAGTGGTTGTCTACGTGTTTGGTGTCTTCGCCTACCACGCTAAAGCTCTTGCCACCGTCGGTGGTTACCGCCATCCAGGTATTCATAGCGTATACCTTGTCTACATCTACCGGGTCCGCGATGATCTCCTGATAGTAGTTGCCACTCGTGCTATAGCCACCGCGCTTTTCCCAGCGGGCCCCGCGGTTGGTACTGCGGTAGAATCCCCCTTTGCCTTGGGCCGCTTCCACAATGGCGTACACCACCTCAGGGTCGACCGGAGAAATAGCCAGGCCTATCCGGCCCAGGTCCACTGAGGGTAATCCGGTATTGATCTTTTCCCAGGATTCGCCACGGTCGGTGCTGCGGTAGATGGCCGAGCCAGGCCCACCACCCAAGTAGGTAAACACGTGCCGACGGCGCTGGTAAGTAGTAGCATACAGAATATCAGGGTTGGTGGGGTGCTGGTGCACCTCGTTCACCCCGGTGTGCTCGTCCACGGTGAGGGTGGTCCGCCAAGTGGCTCCGCCGTCATCTGAGAGGTAAAGCCCGCGGTCACCGCCGCTGCTCCACAGGGGACCGATGGCCGCTACGTAGATCCGGTCAGAATCTTCCGCATCTACTACCACGCTACCGATGTGCTCGGATTCCTTTAGGCCCATGTGCTTCCAGGAGGCACCACCGTCTTCTGACTTGTACAGCCCATCACCATAGGCTACACTGCGTTGGTTGTTGTTCTCTCCGGTACCTACCCAAACTACATTGGGGTTATGGGGGTCTAGCGTTACCACGCCTATGGAGTAGCTTCCTTGCCCGTCAAACAAGGGCTTGTAGGTGGTACCGCCGTTGGTGGTTTTCCATACCCCACCGGAAGAAGTAGCTACATAGTATTCTTTGGGATTCGTGGGATTAACGGCAAAATCAGAAATACGTCCCGAGGTTATGGCCGGGCCTACATTTCTGAACTTGAGCCCACCGATGCTCATTTCCTCTAGCGCAGAGGGTTCTGGGGGCGTAGGATTGGTGTTCCGTCTTCGCTGGGCTTGCACCGTTAGGGTACATATCACCAGCAAACTTGTAATTATATGCTTCATGATGGGTTGTTGAAGTTGATAGTGGCAGCAAAGTACACCGGACCCCAGAAATTGGGAACGTCATTTACACCAGTTGCAAGCGGGGTTGCCTTTGAAAGACTTGTATTGGGAAGCAGGCGTACCAGAACAGGTTCGAGGGCTTCGTTGCGTAGTTCGGGCCGCACACTGCCGCGCTCGTCGTCTTACGAATTCCGTAAGCGCAGCGTCGGTTCGTGCGACGACTCTTCCTTACCCACATGCCTCCTTCAATACCGGAGAGAAGTCCCCAGAAACCTTATCTGATCCACATTTTATTCCATATAGGATTCGTTATCTTTAGGAAGATGAAAGGGGGAAGCATGAGTTTACCACAACGGAAGAAGGATTTAGTGTCATGGATTAGTGAGCTAGACGACGAATCGTTGTTAGCTCAGGTGGAGGCTGTGAAGCAGGCCGCTAATGGTGAAAAGCTTCCTTTACCTATATTAGAATTATTAGAATCGTCTAGAAATACTGCTCCCGAAGATTTAATCCCACACAGATCGGTGCGTGATTTGTTGAATCGATGACCGACTCCTGGTTACCTGTTTTTTGGACTCCCTTAGCCAAGGAATCATTGCAGCAGGTGGTAGAGTTTTTAGATATACGCTGGCCTACAGCCACGGTAGAAAAAGTGCTCGACGCCATCGATGCCACTATAGAACAAGTCCAACATCAACCATATTTAGGAAAGGTTTTCCCTAAAGAACCAATTCGCAGGGTGTTAATTCACCCACATCTCTCCTTGTTCTATGAAATAAAACCCAAGTCCATCGAATTGTTACTAGTCTGGGACAATCGACAAGATCCTGATAAGTTAAGGAGCAAGTTGTTAATGAGATAGGTTAGCGGTAACCCTAGATGGTGTTCAAAACCTGGGGGCTGTTTAGCATTAAATACCAGCCCTTATTTCACCTTGGCAAACCTAAAATGGAAGTGCCACATTAACAGTAATAATTCTCGCGAATTCCACCTTGGGTGAGTGTCTAGGATGAAAATTGCATTGGCCCAGTAAGCTTTGATTAGATACTTGAGTAGGACGGAATCATGACCCCTTGACCGAATTGGTGACAGCGACACCCTCAGACGCCAAGCAGTCCACTACTATCCTTCACTCAAGGTGGGCTGATGGGTCTAGGGATTCAAAAAGGCGATCGATCTTTCCGCCACATTCCTTCTTAGGTTCATGTGGAAAAGAGAGAGTTCTATGCCATGATAATCGCCCTCGCCAGGATCATTTTCCAGGTCCTGATCTTCAATCAATAGCACCCCGTTTTCGCAAAACGCGTAGGTATGCTGCAATATGGGGGCATCTAGTTGTCCGATGAGCTCATCGCCCGCCTTGTCGGCCCCAACCAGTTTGATACGGGTCTCTCCCGACTCAGGTACGTAACCTAAGTGTTCCGTTTCTGGAGCATATTCACCATCCCGTTTCCAGTTGAGAGGGTTTACGCAGACCACGTCCGTTTTCCCCCAGTCTTGGGAGGGTTTGGCGTTTTCAGCGTGGGTATTGAAGTTGATGATGCAATGAGCTTGGGTGGCGCTATCGCACACGCCCACCGTCTCAAGCCCAGCGGCCCAATCATTGGTAATATTGGTAGTGCCCAGGAGGTAGGCCGCAATCATGCTTTCAGATAGCTCTGTACCGTCAACAAACTCTTCGATGAGCCTCATGCCGTGGTAGCTGCCTTGGCTATGACCGGCCAAAATAAAGGGCCTTCCCTGGTTATAGTTGTCCAAATAATAGAGGAAGGCTTCTCTCACATCCTCATAGGCCAGGGCGAGCGCTTTTTGTTCGTTGTCTCCCTCCATATTGGTGAAGGCCACAATGGCCGCTTGCCGGTACCGGGGAGCGTAGACCTGGCAATCGTTGAAAATGCTAGCATTATTCAGCATCAACTTGTCGGTGTTTCGGCTTGTCCCAGAGGCCAGATCCAGGGGGGCATTCCAATACTTCCCCTGGAAATACCCGGATGGGTGGATGAAGAAAACATCCACCGCTTGTAAAGCAGGATCGGCCGCGGGGATACCCTCCGGACGGTAATCGGAGAAATCCTCCATTTGCGGCAGCGCAGCCCAATACGCGTCTTGCGAATAGTTGGGCGGCGGCGGAATCCGGTCTTCCGAAAAATCGTGGTTGGGGGTAATCAAGTTGACCACCAGGCGCTCACAACTGGCACAAAGCAGGAGCAGTGCAACAACGGCAATACTGGAATGGAAGGGAGGTTTTAGAAACACGATGTTATCTTCTTGGGTGTATGGGTCTGAAATGTTGATCTCCGCAGGTGAGGGATTACTTACTTCTTATCCTACGTGTTGGTACCTGGTCTTGATGTGAATATTTGATAAGCGCCCAAGGCCTAGGTCCACATCCTCTAATCGCTCCAAAACCACCTAAAACTTGTCCTGTCCAAATGGCAAAGGGTACACCACTACTCCAGAGAAGGTCTTAATTCAAGGTTATTTGTCCTCCGAAGTCTGCTCGTTGTGGCCCCTCGACATCTAAACCTTTCGTGTAGGGTGTCCGCAATGGGGTTTCTGTGGACGAATTCCCGCATTATCCCTTATATTACCTGTTCCTAACCCAACGTCATTCGTCCTCTACTACCACCGCCCTAAACCCACCCCATGACCAACAAAGAGTTTAAAGATAAGCTTGAGTTGGCACTGTATAAAATTCCTGCATATGATCAAGTAGTCTATGCCCACCGCTGTGCGCTGGTGGTGGTACCGTTAATTCCCAGTACGGGTACTTTTGATTTCCTCCGCCGAAACAAAGCACAAAGACTTGGAGCGATCCTGGATACGCTGGATATCTACCATTTCCTTTCCGCCGCCCGTTCCGCCGCCCTTGACACCGTTCTTGACGCCGCCGCCCTTGACGCCGCCCTTTCCGCCGCTCGTTCCGACGCCGCCCTTTCTGCCGCCCTTTCCGCCGCTCGTTCCGACGCCGCCCTTTCTGCCGCCCTTTCCGCCGCCGGTTCCGCCGCCGGTTCCGCCGCCGGTTCCGAGGAGGAGGGCCTTTTGCCTCACGGGGGGGGTGGGCAGCTAATGGACTACCTGTGGGAAGCTCTATTGGCGATGGATAATCCAGAAGGGAAAGCCCCTCATTTTGATATCCGTTGGTACGGTCCGCAATGGGAGATTTTTCTCCAAGCCCTGAGGGACGAGGATTGTGCCTACTGGGCGGAAGTGTACGAGCAAGCCTTTACGAATAACTTCCAGGTAGATCCGGAAGCATACGAGCGTCGGAAAAATGTACCTCCAGAGATCAAGGGAGAAGGACCCGCAGCTGTAGGGCACTATTTGGAGCGGTTGCGTAATCAGGACAGCGTGTCACGCTTGAACGAGGCGCGTATCCTCATCTTAGGAGATAAAGGGGCCGGGAAAACTACCTTGGCCCGCAAACTGATCGATACTGAAGCTGACTTACCCGAAGAACACGAAAGCACCAAGGGGGTGGATACTACGCTTTGGGATTTTCCCGGGGACGAACTTCGGGCCCGGGTGTGGGACTTTGCCGGGCACGTGGTCACCCATGCGGCGCATCAATTCTTCCTGAGTGAGCGCTGCCTCTATGTGTTGGTCTATGATGGACGTACGGATAACCCCGAACGGCTGAAGTACTGGCTGGACCATATGAAAAACCACGGGGGTAATTCGGAGGCCCTCTTGATTGTCAACCTACGGGACCCCCACCGTCCTCAATTGCCCCTGAATACGCTGAAGGAGCAATATAACCTACGCGAGGTGTTTTGGCTGAATCTGGGTCAGGACAAAAAGAAGTTAGAACAGGTACAAACCTATATCCATGCGCACATAAAAGAGCACCCTGCCTAGAAAAAGGAAGTAATAGGGGCGAAAGATTATGCCGTGAAGCAGGAATTGGAACGGCTCTTTGGGCCAGGCGGCAATAAGAATGGGGAGGAGCTGATCAGCAAAGAGCGG